>NZ_JBDJLM010000007.1:0-126236 GCF_039673365.1 Pseudomonas sp. TWI923
GGTAAACCCGCTCCCACAGGTCTTGCGCCTACCCTGTGGGAGCGGGTTTACCCGCGAAGCAAGCGACACCGAACTGGCAGGCCTGCGCTTCAATGACTGCGATTTTTCGGCTCGCCCCTATGATTAGTCAATTTTCTATTTATTATTCGAAGTATTAACCCTGCTTATAAAGAGCCCGCCATGCCCGACCGCCTGCTCAACGACCGACTCGACTGGAACCTGCTGCGTACCTTCCGAGTAATTGGCCAGGAGCTGTCGATCAGCCGCGCCGCCGCCCGCCTGCACCTGACGCAACCGGCAGTAAGCCAGGCGCTCAAGCGCTTGGAAGAGCAACTCGGGCGCCAGCTCATCGCCCGCCGTGGGCCGCGCTTCGTGCTCACCGAGGTGGGCGAGCAATTGTTCGAACTGGCCGGCGAGGTGTACGGGCAGATGTCGCAGATCGGCGGCCTGCTGGAGCAACCGGCGGACGAACTGGTGGGCAAGGTGCGCCTGCTGATGATCAGCCGTGTCGTCAGCGAACGCCTCGATGACTGCCTGGCCGACTTCCACCGCCAGCACCCGCGGGTGGAACTGGAGATCGACGTGATGCGCAGCTCGGACATCGTCGCGGCACTGCAGGAAAAAACCGCCACCGCCGGGCTCAGCCTCAACCGCCGGCCACAGCCGCGCCTGGAGCAGCGCCTGTTCCTGCGCCAGCGCTACGCGTTCTTCTGCGGCAAGCACCATGCCCTGTTCGGCCAGCACCAGAGCGACCTGCAGCGGGAGAATTTCGTCAGCTTCACCAGCGATCAGATCGGCGGGATGCTCTCGCCGCTGACCATCTTCCGTGACCAGCAAGGCTTTGCAGGGCGCATCGTTGCCTCGTCACCGAGCCTGGAAGAGGTGCGCCGGTTGGTGATTGCCGGTTTTGGCATCGGCTGCCTGCCCGAGCATGTGGTGGCGGCGGATGTGGCGGCGGGGCTTTTGTGGAAGCTGCCGCCGCTGGAGGGGATCGCCGATGTGGATATTCACCTGCTGTGGAACCGCGAGCAGCGGCTGAGCCGCGCGGAAAGCGCCTTCATCGAGGCACTGCAAAATGGCCTGATCTGAGCCAGGTCAGACAGTGCTGCGCGATCCATCCATCAACTGCAAGCTGTTGCGCCCGGCACGCTTGGACGCATAGAGCAACCGGTCGCCCTGCTCGATCAGTGCCGCCAGGCTGGCCGGCGGGCGGTCGAACAGGTGGGCACCGATGCTCAGGGTCACCGCTTCGGGGGTAGCGCAGGTGTGCGCGGCGGTGTGCTGGAACTGCTGGCGCAAGGCCCCGGCCAGTGCCTCGATGCGCCCCCGTGACGCATCGGCCAGCAGGATCACGAACTCGTCGCCACCCAGGCGTGCGGCAATCGACCGTTCCGGCAACAGTGCGCGGATCATCTCGCTGAGGGCGATCAACAGGCGATCGCCGGCGCCATGCCCGTGCAGGTCGTTGACCAGTTTGAAGTGGTCGATGTCGATCAGCAGCAAGGCGCCGGGGCGCTCTGGCGCGACGTCCTTGAACAGGGCCGGCGCCCGCACTTCCAGGGCACGGCGGTTGTACAGCGCGGTCAGGGGGTCGCGCGCGGCCAGGCGCTCGATGCGCTCTTCGCGGCGGTAGCGCACGGTGCCGGTCATCGACAGGGCGATCAGCATGATCGCCATCGCGCCTTCCACCAGGGAGACCTGGATGATCTGGCCACGGAAGGCACTGAGGTCGATCAGCGTGCCCGGCAGCAGTGCCGGCAGGGTCTTGGCCAGGTAGAACAGGCCGTGGAACAGCAGGATGTAACGCAGCTGCACCGCGCCGACGCTGAACGATTTGCCATGGGGACGCAGCAGCCAGCTGGCCTGCAGGGTGAGCAGCGCGATCATGCTTGACTGGACCACCAACAAGGTCTTCGACCACTGCGGCCAGTCCGGCAACAGCAACATGGCCAGCCAGGCCGGGATGATCAGATACCAGGCCCGCGACAGGCGCGTTTCGGTGAAATGCGACACGCCCAGCAGGAACAGCCAGTGGGCGCTGATCAACATGCCGTTGGCAAACCACACGCCGATGAACAGGTAGCCACTGGTGCGCAGCAGGGCCAGGGAAGAACCGACGCTGATGATGGCGAAGCTGGCGCTCCAGCACAGCAGCGAAGACTCGCGCACGCTGCTCCACTCCACCGCCAGGTACAGGGCGGCGGCAGCCGCAAGGGCGATGGTGAGCGTGAGGATGGTGGAAGCGTCGAACGCCATGAACGGGGTAGCCTGTGCCTTACGTTTCTAGAGGAAGGATTGTATGCGTTCGTAGGGATTTTCACAGGAGGATTGCCATTCAAATGATGGCACTCATCCGATTCATGCATGCAAATGCAGGTGGCAACAAACTGGCTCGCTGTGCTTGCGTGCGGCGCTGGGTGATTTGTGGAGTGCGACAGGTTATGGTCGAAACGCTTGTCGGCCGGCACATCGTTGGCCAGTACTCATTTCGCTACGGACCCGCCATGCCCCGCCTGCCCGCCCCGCTCCACCGCGCCCTTGCCAATGGCAGCCTCTACGCCGCGCTCGCGGCGCTCGGTTTCAGCTTCAAGGCAATCTTCGTCAAGCTCGCCTACGCCGCAGGGCCTGTGGATGCGATCAGCCTGCTGGCGCTGCGCATGGCCATGTCCTTGCCGTTGTTCGCCTGGCTTGTGTGGTTCAGCCGCAAGCAAGGCGGTAGCGCGCTCACGCCCGGGGACGGGCTGCGGGTGGCGATGCTCGGGCTGTTCGGTTATTACCTGGCGAGCCTGTTCGACTTCTACGGCTTGCAGTACATCAGCGCCGGGCTGGAGCGGCTGATCCTGTTCACCTACCCAACCCTGGTGCTGCTGATCCAGGCCGTTGCCCAACGCGAGCGCCCCACCCTGCGCACCCTGGCGGCCATGGGCCTGTGCTACCTGGGGCTGGGCGTCGCCTTTGTCCACGACATCAGCGTCACTGGGATGGGCAGCCAGGTGGTGCTTGGCGCGTTGTGGGTGTTTGCCAGCGCGGTGACCTATGCGCTGTATTACGCCGGCACCGGGGCGATGCTCAAACGCATGGGCTCGATGCGCCTGGCCGGGTTGTGTGGCACGGCCTCGTCGCTGATGGTGCTGGCCCATTACCTGTCGGTGGCCGAGGTGGCGCCACTGTTCGAGCTGCCTGGGGCGGTGTGGGGGAATGCGGCAATGATGGCGCTGTTTTCCACGGTGCTGCCAATCTACTGGGTGGCCTTGGCAATCCAGCGCCTGGGGCCGACTCACACTGCGGCAGTGGGCAACCTGGGGCCGGTACTGACGGTGCTGGCGTCATGGGCGATCCTGGGCGAGGCGATTTCGCTGTACCAGGTGATCGGGCTGGCCGTGGTGTTGTTCGCGGTGTCACGCTTGAAGCCTGCGAAAAAAGCCGAAGCCGTGGCGCCGGGCAAGCAGGCCGAGGTGTAGACGCGCCCCAGCGCCGGCTGCCGCCTCAAAGCCTGGTCCCGACGATGACACCCTGCCCGCGCAACTGCTCCAGCAGCGCCAGGCCGTCCGCTTCATCCTTGCCCAGTGCACGCAGGCGTTGCCTTCCAGTGCCAGGCAAACCAACCAGCAACTGCCAGGCCAATGGCGCCAGGCGGGCGAAGCGAACCTGCAGGTCGATATCGCGGTACACCAGCAGCAGGGTCGGTGTCTCGGGCGCTTCGCTCGGCTGGAAGTCCGGGCCGATGCGCTCCACCGGCCAACGATAGGCCAACACGCGGGCCACACAGGACAGCAAGGGTTCGCCGGCCAGCAGGTCACCGTCGGGGTGATGGGGCGGGTCTTGCGCATCGCTCAGGTACAGCTGCGCCTCGACCCATTCGTAATGCGCCAGTTCCAGCTGCCAGGGCGTATCGAGGTCGATGCCTTGCAGGTAATCGATGAACGCCTCGGCGATTTCGGTGAACAGCGGTGTCTGACTGCGGTAGTTGGCGTAGAAGTCGTGTACCCGGGCATGCCAGCGTTGCTCGCCGAGGGTTTGCCGCAACACCGGGAAGCTGCCCGCCAGCAGGCTTTCGATAGCGCCGTAGAACAGCTCGCGATAGACCTTCAGGCGCCGCGCCTCGATATCCGGCGGTGGCGGGTTGGCGGCCGGGTCGCGCAGGTGCCGGGCCAGGGTGAACTGTTGCTCGCGCAGGGTTTCAGGCATGGCAGGGTGCTCCGTGGCGCTGTTGCAGGGCGCGAATGTGTGCCGTCTCGGCCAACAGCTCGGCCAGCGGCGGGTAGTTGAAGTCGCGCTCGAGCACCGTGGGGTGGGCGCCGAAACGCTGGCAGGCGCTGGCGAACAAGGCCCACACATCCGCCTTGACCGGGGCGCCATGGGTATCGACCTTGAGGTCCGGTGCTTCGTCGTAATGCCCCGCCACATGCATGCCCACCACCCGCTCGCGGGGGATGCCGGCGAGGAACGCCTGGGCGTCATAGCGGTGGTTGCAGGCATTGACGAAGACGTTGTTGACGTCCAGCAGCAGGTCGCAATCGGCCTCGTCGAGCACCGCGCGGATGAACTGCAGTTCGCTCATGGCCTGGTAGGGGGCGGCGTAATAGCTGATGTTCTCGACCGCAATGCGCCGGCCCAGCAGGTCCTGGGCCTGGCGGATACGTGCCGCCACGTGTCGCACGGCCTCGTCGGTGAACGGGATAGGCATCAGGTCGTAGAGATGGCCGTCGTCACTGCAGTAGCTCAGGTGCTCGCTGTACAGGCGCACCTGGTAACGGTCGAGGAACTGCCGGGTGCGGGCGAGAAAGGCGACGTCCAGCGGCGCGGTGCCGCCCAGCGACAATGACAGGCCGTGGCAGGCAATGGCGAAGCGCTCGGCCAGCTGCGCCAGGCCCTGACCGTAAACACCGCCGACCCCGATCCAGTTCTCCGGGGCGCATTCGAGAAAATCGACCGCGCCGGCCGGCATCGCCAGTAACTCAGGTAGCAGGCCGCGACGCAGGCCGAGGCCTGTGTGCAAAGGTTGCGAATTCATGGGTCAGCCTCCAGAAAAGCGCGCGGCGCCCCAAGGCGCCACGCTACAGCAAGGGGGTCAGGCTTTACCTTTGCCTTCGGCGCCGCACTTGCCTTCGCCGCACTTGCCCTCTGCCTTGTCGGCCTTCGCGTCAGCGCCACACTTGCCTTCGGCCTGGCTGGCCTTGCCGCTGCCGCCGCATTTGCCCTCGCCGCATTTGCCTTCACCGGCGGCCTTGGCCGCTGCCAGCTGGTAGCCCTGGTTCAAGGGTTCAACGGCAAACGCACTGTTGCCCAGCACCAGGCCACCGAGCAGGGTGGCGCCGAGCAGGCTGAGGGTCTTGGGGGTCGATTTCATGGTGTCGCTCCACTTGTGGTTGGAAAGTGGAGCCATTGAAACGGCGCGGTGTGTCGTGGGTGTATCGCGATGAGCGGCGTTTTGTATGCCAGTCGGTCGTGATGAGGCGCAGATACACAGTGATACAGGAAAGGCCCCCTGCTGGCGCAGAAGGCCGTGGCAGAGCGGTCAGTCGTCCAGAGGCTTGGGCGGCTCGGCAGGCTTGGCCGGTTTGGCGGGCTTGCCTGGCTTGCTGTCCTTGGCCTTGGGTTCGGCCGGAGCCACCGCCACCGGCTCTGGCGCAGTGACCGCCTTTTCACTGGCCGGCAGTTCGTCGACGGCCTTGAAGATCACCTGCGGGTCGATTTTTTCACCGCTTTCATCATCCTTGAGGACGTGGCGTTCGCCATCCTTGCCCACCAGGATCACCTTGGTGCCCTTGCTGGCGCCGAGCTGCAGCTCGCGAATCAGGGCCATGGTGGTCTGCTGTTCGAGGTTCTTGTCCTCACGTTTACCCATCATCTGGGCGACGCTGTACAGCACCAGCCCACGTTCCTTGAAACCGGCCTGCACCGCCGGGTCTTTCAAGGCCTCGTTGAGGCCGCGCAAGGTCGGGTCGGCGCTGCTGGGCGCAATCACCACCAGCGGCCGCGCTTTGCCCTGCTCCTTGGCCAGGGGGGCATCGCTGTCGGCGGCCAATGCGGGGACGGCGAAGGCGAACAGGGTGGCGAGGGTCAGTGACCTGACGAGCATGGGCATCTCCTTGTTAATTCTCATGACTACAGATCCTGGCGAAAGATCCGACATGCGAGCCTAAACCACCGAACCCGGTGGACAACGCGGGCAAAAGTAACTTGCGATGTCTGAGCGGTAACGGGGTGCGACACCCTGAGCATAGTCCAACCGCCCGCGGGCCAATGGCTGGAGGCATTGTGATAGCAGGCGCGCGCCTCGGGAGCGGCATTGCTTGTTCACATTCAGTAAGGAATAGGCCCGTGAAAGCCTTCGTCATCAGCGTCAACAGCATCGTCCTGTACGTTTCCCTGGGCTTGATCTGGCTGGTTGCTCTGATCACCCTGTCCAACGTTGGGTTCCTGCAAGGGCTGGGTATTTTCGTCGGCGTCAGCCTGGTGTGGTCCATCGTCTCGGGCTTCTGGTTCGTCCAGTCGGCCACCTACGAAGGGCGGCGCTAGAACAGCGGCAGTTGCTGACCGGTCAGCGCCGCAAAGTCATCGCCCACGAACGGCAGGATGGCGTCGGCCACCGGCTGCAACTGACGGCTCAGGTAGTGCTGGTGGTCAATCGGGGACTGGCGGTTCTCCAGAGGTTCGGGGCCTGAGGTGGTGATCAGGTAGCTGATCCAGCCGCCGTTCTGGTACTGCTTGGGACGCCCCAGCCGGGCGTTGTATTCATCGGCCAGGCGCGCGGCGCGCACATGGGGCGGCACGTTGCGCTGGTAATCGGCCAAGGGCCGGCGCAGGCGCTTGCGGTACACCAGAAGTTCGTCATCCTCGCCCGCCAGCAGGCGCTGCACGGTTTCGCGCACGTAGTCGCGATACGGCTGCCCACGGAACACCCGGCCGTAAAGCGTCTGCTGGAACTGCCGGGCCAGCGGCGACCAGTCGGTGCGCACCGACTCCAGGCCCTTGTAGACCACGTCCTCGCTGCCATCCTGGCGCTGTACCAGGCCGGCGTAGCGCTTCTTGCTGCCCTCTTCGGTGCCGCGGATGGTGGGCATCAGGAAGCGCCGGTAATGGGTTTCGAACTGCAGTTCCAGGGCACTGTCCAGCCCCATGGTTTCGCCCAGGTGCTGGCGCCACCATTGATTGACCTCGGCCACCAGCGCACGGCCGATGCGCGCCGCGGCCTCCTCGCCATGGGCGCCCTTGAGCCAGACGAAGGTGGAGTCGGTGTCGCCGTAGATCACGTCGTAGCCCCGCGCCTCCACCAGGGCCCGGGTCTGGCGCATGATCTGGTGGCCGCGCATGGTGATCGACGAGGCGAGGCGCGGGTCGAAGAAGCGGCAACCACTGGAACCGAGCACGCCATAGAAGGCGTTCATGATGATCTTCAGCGCCTGGGACAACGGCGCATTGCCGTCGCGCTTGGCGGCCTCGCGCCCTTGCCACACGCGCTCGACGATGGCCGGCAGGCAGTGCTCGCTGCGCGAGAAGCGTCCGCCCCGAAAACCCTCGACCGAGTGCGCGTCGTCCGGCTGGCGCAGGCCCTCGACCAGGCCCACCGGGTCGATCAGGAAGGTGCGGATGATCGACGGGTACAGGCTCTTGTAGTCGAGCACCAGCACCGAGTCGTACAGCCCCGGGCGCGAATCCATGACGAAGCCGCCAGGGCTGGCTTCGTCGGGGCGGCTGCCCAGGTTGGGCGCGACAAAGCCCAGGCGATGCATGGGCGGGATGTACAAATGACAGAACGCGGCCACCGAGCCGCCACTGCGGTCCACCGGCAGGCCGGTGACGCTGGCGCGTTCCAGCAGGAAGTCGAGCAGCCGGGTGTGGGCGAAGATCCGCGTGACCAGTTCACAGTCCTTGAGGTTGTAGCGGGCCAGCGCCGGCTTGTCCTCGGCGAACTGGCGGTTGATTTCGTCCATGCGCTGGTAGGGGGTGCTGATGGCCTTGCCCTCGCCGAGCAACTGCTGGGCAACGCTCTCCAGGCTGAACGAGGGGAAACTCCAGGTGGCTGAACGCAGCGCCTCGATGCCATCGATCAGCAGCCGCCCGGGGGCTTCGGCGAAGAAGTGGCTGCGGCTGCCATGCTCGCGCAGGTGCAGCGGCGCGCCGTCACGGCCCAGGCACAGCGGCACGTTCAGCCGCTTGGCGTGTTCATGCAGCAGGCGCAGGTCGAACTGCACCAGGTTCCAGCCGATGATCGCGTCGGGGTCGTGGCGCGCCAGCCACTGGTTGAGGCAGTGGATCAGCCCGGCGCGGTCGTCGCAGTAGTGCAGGTCGAAATCCACCTGGCTGGCATCGCCATTGGCCGGGCCCAGCATGTACACGGTGCGCTGGCCGCAGCCTTCCAGGCCGATGCTGTACAGCTCGCCACGCTCACTGGTCTCGATGTCGAGGGAGACCAGGCGCAGCGGCGGGCGGTAGTCGGGGTCGGGCTTGAGCTGGGCGTCGATCAGCGTGCCGTTGGCATCGGGCCGGCCATCGAAACGCACCGGGGCGGTGATGAAGCGCTCCATCAGATAGCGCTCGGGCGGACGGATATCGGCTTCGAACACCTCGATGCCGGCAGCGCGCAGGCGCTTGTCGAGGGCGATCAACTGACGGTGCTGGCGGCAGTACAGGCCCAGCACCGGGCGCTGGTCGAAGTCACGCAGTTGCAGCGGCTTGAGCTCGACCCCCTGCTCACCCGCCAGCAGCACCCGGGCATGCTCGGCCTGGGCGACGGGGATGAACGCCACCGACGGTTGCGGCGCCAGGCGCAAGTGGCGTGGGCCCTGGTCGGTGGCCAGCCAGAACTCGACACAGGTACCTTCGGGGGTGTCGTGCCAATGGCGGGTGAGGACAAAGCCCTGTTGGCGCTGCACTGCGTGGTCCTTGCTTGGTTTGCTGGAGGGCGATTCTACACCCTGCAGCGGCCGATCAGCGTGCGCCAGCGACGAATCCGGCGCGGCGCCCGGCAAACACCAGCAGCCAGGCCAGCCCGATGAGCACCAGCACCACGCCACCGAACGAGCCGACCCCGACCCCGGTCAACAGCAGCCCGCCGATGATCCCGCCCAGGGCGATCGCAGTGTTCCACACCGTCACCAGCATCGACTGCGCCACATCGCCGCCCTCGCCCGCCGCGTCGGCGCAGGCGGTCTGCAGCAGGGTCGGGGCGCCGCCGTAGGTCAGCCCCCACAAGGCCACGCTGGCATGCACCAGCCAGGCCGAACCCTGGGTGTGGCCCAGGGCCAACGTGGCCACGGCGAAACCGGCCAGACACAGCAGCACCAGGCCGCGCAGATGGCGGTCGACGCCAAGCCCGACCAGGGCGATGCCGGCCAGCGAAGCCAGGCCGAAGGTCATCAGCACCTGGCCGACATCGGCGCCCATGCCGGCCGCCGCCAGCAGCGGCACGATGTAGGTGTAGAGGATGTTGTGGCCGAGGATCCACGCCAGGATCACCAGCAGCACCCGCGCCACCCCTGGGGTACGCAGCACGCCCAGCGCAGCCGGGCGCTTGCCGGCGGCCTGGCCGGGGAAGTCCGGCACTGCGCGCAGCACCCAGGCCACCAGCAGCAAGGCCGCCAGGGTGACCACCACGAAGGCGGCGCGCCACCCTAGCCAGGCGCCCAGCCAGGTGCCGATGGGCAGGCCCAGCGACAAGGCGATGGGCTGGCCGAGCATGGCCAGGGCCATGGCCTTGCCTTGTTGTGCCGGTGCCACCATGCGCCGCGCATGCCCGGCGATCAGGCCCCAGGCCAGGCCGGCAGCGGCGCCGGTGAGAAAGCGCAGCAGCAAGGTCAGCTGATTGTCGCTGGACAGCGCGGTCAGGCCGTTGAACAGGATGAAACCGGCAATGGCCAGCAGCAGCGCCCGGCGCCGCCGCCAGCCTTGGGTCAGGGTGACCAGCGGGATGGCGGTGAGCAACGAGCCCAGCGCGTAGGCGGTGACCCATTGCCCGGCCATGGCCTGGCTGATGTGCATGCCGTTGGCCACCTGGTCGAGCAGGCCGGCGGGCAGGGTTTCGCTGAGGATGGCGATGAAGCCAGTCAGGGCCAGGGCCAGCAGCCCGCTCAAGGGCAGGCGCGTGGCGATGGCGGGCGCCTCTACGGCGGTGAAGGCAGGGTTCATGGGGGTGTCCTGGGCAATGATCAAGGCAGGCATCTTGCGGCGCCGAGGCACTACGGAAAAAGATGGGTAGAATTCCGCTCACCCAGGACATCAACGTCCGTAATCGGAGCACGACATGGACAGCCTCAGCGGTTTCGTGGTTTTCAACCGGGTTGCCGAAACCCGCAGCTTCGTCGCCGCCGGCCAGTCGCTGGGCATCAGTGCCTCGGCGGTGGGCAAACGCGTGGCGCGCCTGGAGGGCCGCCTGGGTGTGCGGTTGTTCCACCGCAGCACCCGCAGCATCACCCTGACCGCCGAGGGCGCGCTGTTTCTCGAGCGCAGCCGGCGCATCCTCGCCGAGATCGAAGCCACCGAGCAGGAACTGTCGCAGGCCAGCGGCGCCCCACGCGGTCGGCTGCGGGTAAGCCTGCCGCAGGTGACCGGGCTGGTGATGCCGGCACTGGCCGAGTTCATGGCGCGCTACCCGGACATCGAGCTGGACCTGGACTTCAGCGACCGCATGGTCGACATCATCGGCGAGGGTTTTGACGTGGTGATGCGCGGTGGCCAACCGCTGGATTCGCGCCTGAACGCCAAGTTCCTCGGCCATTTCCAGCACCGCCTGGTGGCCTCCCCCGACTACCTGCGCGAGCATGGCCTGCCCGAGCATCCGCGCGAGCTGGCCGGGCACCGCTGCCTGCACTACCGCTTCCCCAGCAGTGGCAAGCTGGAAACCTGGCCGCTGCGCCGCGAACACCCCGAGCAGGACTATGAGATTCCCATCTCGATGGTCTGCAACCACGTCGAGACGCGCATCTGCTTTGCCCTCAACCACCGCGGCATTACCTGCCTACCGGACTTCAGCGTGCGCGCCGCGCTGGCCAGCGGCAGCCTGGTGAGCGTGCTCGACGACTTCATCGAACGGCGCGGCAGCTTCTACCTGCTGTGGCCGTCGGGGCGGCAGGTGCCGCCGCGGTTGCGGGTGTTCATCGACTTCATGCTCGAACGGGCGTTCCCCGGCAACGCGATCAGCCGTACAGGTAACTGATGTCCTTGTGCGCCAGGGCCGGCACCCGGGCCAGCAGGTAGTCGCGCAGCTTGTGCATCTGCCGGGCCTTGGGGCTGGACTTGAGCCAGGTCATGTAATAGCCGTCGCCGGTCGCGACTGCCTGCGGGAAGGGCGTGACCAGGTTGCCGGCGGCCAGGTCGGCGCTGGCCAGCACCAGGTCGACCACCGAAATGCCCAGGCCCTGCTGGGCCGCCGAGATGCCTTGGTCGAGGGTATCGAACACCTGGCCCTGGTCGATGCTGATGTGCGGCGCATCCACCCGTGCCAGCCAGCGCCGCCAGTCGCGCCGGTCCGGCGAGGGGTGAAGCAGCTCGCAGCCTTCGAGCACGGCCAGGTCCGGGGCGGGCCCGGGCAGGTAGTCGGGGTGGCAGACCGGGATCAGCCATTCATCGAACAGCTTCAGGCTCTCGACGTCTGCCGGGAAACGCCCGTTGCCGAGCAGGATGGCGCAGTCGTAAGGCTCGGAGTAGAAGTCCACGGCGTCGATGTCCATCCACACGCTCGACAGCTGCACCGCGCAGCTGTTGTCGACCTTCTTGAAACCGTCCAGCGCGCGCAGCAGCCAGCGTACCGTCAGCGTGGACGGCGCCTTCAGGCGCAGGCCGTAGCGGTCCTGGCGCAGCAAGGCACAGGCGTTTTCGATGATCTTGAAGCCGACCTTGAGCTCCTCGGCCAGCAGCCGGCCATGCTCGGTCAGGCGCAGCTTGGGGCCGCGCCGCTCGAACAGGTCGCAGCCGAACAAGGCTTCGAGTGTCTTGATGTGATGGCTGACCGCGCCCTGGGTCAGCGCCAGCTCCTGGGCGGCGCGGGTGAAGGAGCCATAGCGCGAGGCAACCTCGAAGGCACGCAGGGCGTGCAGGGCCTGAATCCGTTCCGACATAGAGGCTTCCAGAGCATGAGCGAGACTAATAGTTGGTCATAGTTCCAGGCGTTTTACAACCTATGACCCTTCTCGGAAAATGCCGGAAACAACAAATATAGAGCGGTTAACCGTATGGATATGCCGGTAAAACCACCTTAACTGCCGATTTGCGACTATCTGGGGAAATCATGTTTACGGGTTATGGAAATTGCTACCGCCTGGATGCGCTGGAGCTGGCCGATGAACATGTTCAGAACCCACACCACTGGACACACAAGGCCATAGAACACTTCAAGGAAACCCTCGCCAACCCTGACTTCCCTTGCCTGTTCGGGCGCAAGGCGGTCAATGCGCGCACCTGCCACATCCTCTTCGCCCGTGCAGAGCAACTGGCCGACGACATCGCCCGGGGCCTTGCCGACTACATCGCCACCATCGAGCCCATACCGCTCAAGCAGCGCATCGGCAACCCGTTGCTGGTGTTCCTGCAAACCGCCGCCGACACCTCGCTGCAACAGCAGCAGGCCCTGGCCTGGGACGTACTGCGCCAGGTGCACAGCCGTGATCCCAGCCCCTGGCCACGCGAGGTGCCACAAGACCCGCACGACAACCAGTGGTCGTTCTGCTTCGCCGGCATGCCGCTGTTCATCAACATGAACTTCCCTGCCCACCGCCTGATGAAAAGCCGCAACCTGGGCCGGCACATTGCCTGGGTGATCAACCCGCGGGAGAGCTTCGACGAGGTAGCCAGTGCCAGCACCGCCAGCGGCCAGCGGATTCGCGCACGCATCCGCGAGCGGGTGCAGCACTACAACGATGGCGTGATGCCGGCCTCGCTGGGCTTCTTCGGCCAGCACGACAACTTCGAATGGCAACAGTACCAACTGCAGGAGCCCGGCTCGCTGAACCCGGCCCGCTGCCCGTTCCATGCCCACGCAACACCCGACCCTCTGATCGAGAACTGAACGTGAATACCGCACTGACCGCCACCTACGCCCTCACCGTCCTGCTGCTGATCGCCACACCCGGCCCAGTGGTGGCGCTGATCGTCAACACCGCCGCCGCCGCTGGCTCGCGCAAGGCCCTGTTCACCGCCATCGGCACCAACTGGGCCTCACTGGTGCTGATCGGCGTCGCGGCCTGGATCATCATGACCAGCGCAGCCATCGACAAAACCTGGCTCAACGGCATGAGCCTGCTGGGCTGCCTGTTCATCGGCTATATCGCTGTGGGCACCCTGCGCGAAGCCCTGCAGGCCCCACCAGCACAGCAGGCCGCAGCCGAAGCGCCAGCGGCCACCCGCGGCGGTCTGCTGCAGGGGTTCATGGTCGGCATCTCCAATCCCAAGGACATCATCTTCTTCATCTCGTTCTTCCCGCAGTTCATCCAGATCACCGAGTCGTTCGGCAAAAGCATGGTGGTGCTGTCACTGCTGTGGATCGCCATCGACTTCGCCGTGCTCAGCCTGTACATCTTCGCCATCGGCAAGATCGCCTCGCAGCGCAGCAACCGCCTGATCAGCCTGGCTTCGGGGGTTGCCCTGCTACTGATCGCCGGCGTGGGCCTGGCCTACAACCTCAAGGCCCTGGCGGCCTGAGCCCTGCCGTGCGGCACGCCGCCAAGGAGCGTCCATGACCCTGATCGCCAGGCCCACGACAGGTGTTGCGCAGCCGTTGCAAGACAGCTATCAGCGCTTCCTGCAGCTGGGCAGCCGCCGCGCACCGCAGACACTGTACGTTCACGAACAGGGCTATCGCTCCAGCACCATCAACACCGACGCACAGGGGATGCGCTACAGCCATCGCGCCGGCAAGCGCTTTTCGGTGGCCGAGTGCGCAGGCGCAGGGCGCATCAACCTGCTGGTGGGGGGCTCCACCGCGCTGGGAGTCGGTGCCAGCTCCGATGAACATACGGTGGCGTCCAATCTGTCGCTGCTGACCGGCGAGACCTGGCTAAGCCTGGCCGGATGCGGGCTCAACGCCACACAGGAACTGCTGCTGTTCCTCACCCATCAGCACCGCTTTGGCCAGCTCGGCCATGTGGTGGTACTCAGCGGCTTGAACACCCTCGCCCAGGAGGCACTGGTCGAGGTACTCGCCGCTGCCCACGACCCGCAGCACTCGCAGGCCCACCTGGCGTTTCTCAATCGCTTCAACGAGGGGGTGCAGGACACCGCGCCGGCGCGCCGCGCATCATTGTGGCAGCAGCTACGGCATGCCGTTGCGCCTCGCCAGGCGCCGCAATGGCCGACGCTCGATGCATTGTCGCCCGCAGACAAACGCCTGGCCCGCGCCGCCGACAGCATCGGCCGTACCTTGCGCCAATGGGAGCGTCTGCTGGCAGACGACCATACCAGCCTGACCTTCATCCTCCAGCCGCTGCTGCCCTGGTGCCGCGAGACATTGCCCGCCGGCGAACAATCGATGCTGGCCAAGCTGGCGAAGCAACCGACGAACTTCGATCGCCTGCTCGGTGACAGCTACGACCGCCAACTGCACTCGACGTTCTTTCGACGCATCAGAAGCCAGGCCGAGCCGGTCCCTTGCTACGACATGAACTGCATGCTCAGCAGCTCGCCGGCTTTTGCCGAAGACCTGTTCGTCGATCGCCTGCACTTCAACGATCAAGGCAACAATGCCCTGGCCAAGGTGATCACCGCCAAGCTGGGCCTGGCCCAGGAAAAACACGCGCAACGCAGGATGCCGCCGGCCAAGCAGAGCTGATAGGGGTTTCCCGGACTTCCGGCAAGCGTACGAGGATGGCTAGAATACGCTGTCGTCGCACCTGATTCGCCTGAGGCACACCCGCACCTGCCATGACCATTCAAGCCGTCTACCCGCGTCTGGGGCTTAGCGCCCTGCGCGTGGCCTGTCTGCCGCTGCTGCTGACGACGTTCGCTGCCCAGGCGTTGGAGGTGAGCATCGACCCGCATGCTGACCTGCTCTACCGCCAGGCCTTGCCGTTACTGGAGCAGGCGGACGTGGCAGACGACAGCGCCAGCCCGTTGCGTACCGTTGCAAGCGACCCCGAACTCAGCCGCCAGGGCCAGGCCATGGCCCGCACCCTACCCACAGCGGTGGCGCTATTGAAGAAATCAGTGGCGCTCGATCACCCGGTCGCGCAGTACCGCCTGGCGCTGTACTACATCACCTTCCTGCCGACCACGCAGATCCCGGATGCTGCCTGCCCACTGCTGGAAGCCAGCCTCAAGCAAGGTTTTGCCCCGCCTGCACTGGCCATCGCCCGTTGGTGTCGGCCGTACAACAGCAGCCCTGCCTACCGCGAGGCGCTGGAGTCGATCCCCCGTATGGCCACCCTGTATGCGCCCTACTACCCGCAGCCGGCCACGCGCCTGGCCTGCAGCCGCAGCCGGCCACAAGGCCTGGCGTTGCAGTGGGGGCGCCAGCGCGACTACCAGGCAGAAGTGTTCCGCCTGCTCAGTGACCTCGACCCGGTGCGGCGCCAGGCCTTGCTACAGAAGGCAGTGGAAATCAATGGCTGCGCGACGGCGCAACAACACTTGAGCAATCGCTAAGCCCTCGTCGGCAAACCAGCAAGAACGTTCAAGCCAGCGGGCGACACCTCTGGCATGCTGGCCCACCCTGTCGATTCGTTGTCGTGCCCCATGCCCAACCCCACCCGAGCCCGCCAGGCTTTCGTCCATGGCGCCATCGCCATCCTGCCGCTGTCACTGGCCGTCGCCCCCTGGGGGCTGCTCGCCGGTTCCATGGCCATCGAAGCCAACCTCAGTGCCTGGCAAGGCCAGGGGTTATCGGCCATTGTCTTCGCCGGTGCCGCGCAACTGGTGGCGATCGGCATGCTCAAGGGCGGCGCCAACCTGTTCTCGATCCTGCTCACCACGCTGCTGCTGACCTCACAACACCTGCTTTACGGGCTGTCGATGCGGCCCGTGCTGTCGGGGTTACCGACGCGCTGGCGGCTGGGGTTGGGGTTCCTGCTCACCGATGAGTTCTTCGCCCTGACCAGCCACCACGACCAGCAGCAGTTCAACCGCTGGTACGCCCTGGGGGTGGGCCTTACCTTCTACGTGGCGTGGAACCTGTTTACCCTGGCCGGCATCATCCTCGGCCAGAACATCCCGCACCTGGATCAGTTGGGCCTGGACTTCTCCATCGTCGCCACCTTTGTCGCGCTGATCGCGCCGCTGGTGCGCAACCTGCCCACGGTGGTGTGCGTGGCGGTGTCGCTGTTCTGCTCGGTGCTGTTCAGCTTCTGGCACTGGGAGACCGCGCTGGTGGCGGCCGGCCTGCTGGGCATGGCCGCGGGCTTCATCTGTCAGAAATTCTCCGGAGGCCGCCCATGATCTGGCTGCTGATCTTCGCCATGGGGGCGGTGGTGTTCCTCAACCGTTATGCCTTTCTGGAACCGCGCCTGCCCTTGCGGTTGAGCTCCAACGCCCGGCAGTTCCTCGGTTTTGCCGTGCCCGGCATGCTCACGGCAATCTGCGGGCCGATCATCTTCCTGCCTGGGCACCAGCTCGATCTGAACCCGCTCAACCCCTACCTGCTCGGCGCGCTGGTGGCCATCACCCTGGTGCTGTTGACCCGCAGCGTATTGCTGAGCATGCTGGCGAGCATGCTGATTTTCTTCCTGCTGCGCAGCTGGCTGGCATGACCACGCCCCAACGCGAACAGACCCACCTTTGGCAAGCACCGGCGCTGGGCGACGTCGAGATGCTGCACGCCCGCTACTTCCAGCAGCGCTTTGCCCCGCATGTGCACGAAGGCTACGTGTTCACGGTGATCGAGTCTGGCGCCCAGCGCTTCTGGCACCGTGGCAGCGAGCACCTGGCGCCGGTGGGCAGCATGGTGTTGATCAACCCCGACGAGCTGCACACCGGCGCCACCGCCCATGAGGCCGGTTGGCGCTACCGTGGGTTCTACCCCGAATGTGCGCGGGTCACCGGGGTGCTCGACGAGCTGGAGCTGGGCCGCCACGGCATGCCGCTGTTCAAGGCCAGCGTGATCCAGGACCCGGCACTGGCCGCGGCTTTCAGCCAGCTGAACCAGCGTTCGGAGGCCGGTGCCAGCGCCCTCGAACAACAGACTGCCTGGCGCCAAGCGGTATTGGCGCTGGTGCAGCGCCATGGCCATTGCGCCGAGCCCGCCGCCCCCGGCCATGAGCCATTGGCGGTAGCCCGCGCCCGCGAGTTGCTGGAAAGCCAGCTGGCCGACCCACCGTCGCTGGAGTCCCTGGCGGCGGCGGTGAACCTCTCGCCCTTCCACTTCGCCCGAGTGTTCCGCCAGGCCACTGGCCTGCCGCCCCATGCCTGGCTCAAGCAGCGCCGCTTGACTCGTGCCCGTGAGTTGCTGCGCAGCGGCCTGCCGGCCCTGGAAGTCGCCTTCAACCTGGGGTTTGCCGACCAGAGCCACCTCAGCCGACAGTTCAAACAGGCCTATGGCGTCACCCCGGGCGCTTACCGCCAGGCCTGCCTTACCCCCTGACGGCGTGCGGCAATCCACCCCAGGCAGCCTGGCAGGCCACTGCTACACTCAAGGGGCTGAACGGAGGATCCCGCCATGTCCGAACGTGAAATCACCAATCTGCTGTCGCTGATGACCCAGCGCCAGGCCAACTTGAGCAGCGCCTGCAAGGAAATCGCCGACTGGATCGATCGCCAGGGCGACGTGCCTGCCGCCGGCAAGATCCGCGCAAGCCTCAAGGCGCTGGAAGCCGACGAAGCGCAGGTGCGCAAGACGCTGACGTCACTGAGTATCGAACGCCCGCTGCCGCGCTTCCGTAGCTGAACGCAAATCGCAGGAGCCTGTACACCTGGCTGAAAAAGTGAGGGCCGCATAAGCGGCCCCAACTGGGTCAGTGCTTCATGTGCATATGATCATGACCGCCGCCCGCCTCGGCAGTGAGCGGACGCACCGTTGCCTGCACCTGCAGGGTTTCCTTGGCGCCCTTGGCATCCTCGATGGTCAGGGTCAGTGGCACCTGCTCACCATCCTTTACCTGCTGGTTCAGGCCCATCAGCATCACATGCAGGCCATTCGGGTCGAGGGTGACCGGCTTGCCGGCCGGCAGTTCGACCGCCTTGACCTCACGCATGCCCATCACGTCGCCGTTCATGGTCATTTCGTGCACCTGCACGGTCTTGGCGACGGGCGATGCCACGCTCACCAGTTTGCTGTCGCTGCTGGCGGTGAGGGTCATGAAGGCACCGGTGGACTGCTGGTGCGGCACGCTGGCGCGTACCCAGGCGTCGCTCACGGTGGTCTGGGCGAAGGCCGGCAGGGCCAGGCCGAACAGGGCCAGGGCAGCCAGGGTGCGTTTGATCGGTTGCATCGACATTCAGCAGATCTCCATCAGGGTGAGCAGGTCTTCGGTGCATTCCTTGGCGTTGAGGGAATGGCCGAGGCTCAGGCGCAGGGTGCCACGGGTATCGTAGACGTAGCTGGTGGACGAGTGAGAGACGGTATAGGTGTCGCCGACCGGGACTTTTTCGTAGAACACCTTGAACTCCCGGGCCACTTCGGCGATTTCCTCGGGGGTGCCGGTCAGGGCGATGATCGACGGGTCGAACGCCTTGACGTAGGCATCGAGCACTTCGGGAGTGTCGCGTTCCGGGTCCAGGGTGATGAGCACTGGCTGGAACAGTTCGAGGTCACGGCCCCGGAGCATCTTGCGGATCTGCGCGATACGCGCCAGCGCGGTCGGGCAAACTGCCGGGCACTGGGTGAAGCCGAAGAAGATCATCGGCATGCTGCCGTAGAAGCTCGACAGGGAGCGTTCGTTGCCCTGGGTGTCCTTGAGCTTGAATTTGCGCCCGAGGATCTCGTTGCTCATGTTCTTGCCGTACTTGAAATCCAGGCCGCGGGCCGGGTTGCAACCCGCCAACAGGCCAAGCCCCAGTACGCCCATCCCGGCGACTACCGCGCGCCGGGTCAACAGATCAGTCATGGAACCATCCTTTACAGGGAAGGTGCCGGCCCTTGGGGTGGGTCGGCCAGAAAACCGGGGCATTCTGTCATGCCACCCCTTGGCCATCCACCCGACCTAGGCCTGATCGGCCGCAAGCCCTTGATTTCCGGGATGCGGCCTGTTGTCGCAGGGGTTGAATTGGTAACAGTTTATTGCTAGCTGCGACTTCAGTTCTGCAACCTGTCCATACGCCTGGCGACCGCGGGGCAACCATTGATATCGATTGCCTTCTGCCAGAACTCGCGGCGCAGCGGGCTGCGTCGATCACTGGCAAAGCCGAGCAGACGGTAGAGCTCGGCCTGGTAGGCCGTCGCATCGCCCCATTGCAACTGGATGTCTTGAGGGTTCGGCTTGGCACACTCCAGCGTCACCGTTGGCTGCGGGTAATAGGCTGTGAACTGGGAAAAGTCGGAAAGTGCCTTGTTCAAGGCTGGCGCGTAGGCCGGCCCGTCGACATAGCCAATACAGAGGTTGGCCATACGCCCAGCAGCTGGCGCGAAGCCTTGCTCCAGGCTCTTGGTCAGCAGTGCGCACTGGGTGGGGTCGTTGAGCTCGATGTCACCTGCCTGATAGGCGAACAAGTAAAGCGCCATTCGATATTGGGCCACGGCATGGCCTGCATCGGCTGCGCGCTGGAGCTGTTGCAGCGCCGGCGTCCATTGGCCACGCAGTTGGCCAAGGCGCGGTTCCAGATCCTGGGAGGGGGTGCCTTTGACGAGTTGATGGACCATCCCCATCAGCTGTGGCTCGACCACGTCGAGAGTGGCGACGGCCTGACGGTAGTCGGCCTCACTGCTACCAGGGGGCAGGTAGGCGCCCAGGGCTTGAGTCGAAAGCATCAGGGCAATGAGGGCGGGCAGGGTGCGGTACATGCCGAGCATCCTTGTTCAGTCGTTGTGGCTGGCGGGGCTGACGCAATCGCGGGGCAAGCCCGCTCCCACGCAACCTGAGCAACAGGTAACTAGCGGGGGGGGCTGCCTCAAGGGGGGGTCACCCCCCCACCCACCCATCCTTCCAAAATGTAAAGTTGGGTGGGCGGGGGCTGGCCCCGCGATAGGAAGAAACCCCTTAGTAGTAGGCGTTTTCTTTCTGACTGTGGTCAGTCACGTCACGCACACCCTTGAGCTCCGGAATGCGCTCAAGCAGGGTGCGCTCGATGCCTTCCTTGAGCGTCACGTCGGCCTGGCCGCAACCCTGGCAACCACCGCCGAACTGCAGCACGGCAATGCCGTCATCGACCACGTCGACCAGACTCACGGCACCGCCGTGGCTGGCCAGGCCCGGGTTGATCTCGGTCTGCAGGTAGTAGTTGATCCGCTCGTTGATCGGGCTGTCTTCGTTGACCATCGGCACCTTGGCGTTAGGGGCCTTGATGGTCAGCTGGCCGCCCATGCGGTCGGTGGCATAGTCGACCAGCGCGTCTTCGAGAAACGGCACGCTGACGGCGTCAAGGTAAGCGGTGAAGCTCTTCAGGCCCACCGGCTCGTCGTCGGGTTTTTCTTCGCCTGGCTTGCAGTAGGCGATGCAGGTTTCAGCGTACTGGGTGCCCGGCTGGGTGATGAAAATACGGATGCCGATCCCCGGCGTGTTCTGCTTGGAGAGCAGATCGGCCAGGTAATCATGGGCGGCGTCGGTAATAGTTATAGCGCTCATGGAAGTTCCTCACAGACTTGCCGGCAGTGTACGCCAACCCGTGCCCCGAACAAAGTCCTAGTATTTGACTCGGGATAGCGCCAGCGCGGGTTCCGCGGCCGCGGGAGCCGCCAACCAGGCCTTGAGCCGCCCGTACAGGCCACGTTCCAGCCAGTGATAGCTGAACCACGACATTAGTCCGATTGACGGCACGCACAGGGCGAATACCAGGTACGGGTTCAGGCGCAGCCGCTGGCTGGCGAACAAGCCAGCGTAAAGCACCAGCACATGGATCAGGTACACCGAGTAGGAGCAATCGCCCAGCATCTTGAGCAGCCGGTTGCCTTTGAAGTACGGCTCCAGGGCAATGAACGCCAGCACCACCAGCGCGCTGGGCAGGCCCCAGTGCAGCAGGCGCTGCGAGGCGTCCAGGTGATAGAGCGCGAAGCCCGCCAGCGCCAGCAGCCCCAATGGCAGCCATAGCCCCTCGCGGATCAGCCCGCGCCGGTACAGCACCCCCAGGCCGATGCCCAGTAGGAATTCATAGACGATGTCGTTGTTGTAGAAACGGCTGAGCACACCCAGGCGGCCGAGCACTTCGCTGACCAGCAGCAGCGCCGCCGTCACCAGCAACAGGTGATGGCGCTGGCGCACCAGGAAGGCCAGGCCGAACAGCAGGTAGAAGAACATCTCGAAGTTCAGCGTCCAGCCGACGTTGAGCGTGGGGTAAAGGCCATAGCCACCGGGGTTCTCAGCCGGGATGAACAGCAGCGACAACAAAAGGTGCTGCCACTCGAAGACCTGGTGTGGCATCCAGCGGCTGGCGATCAGCATCAATACGGCCATCAACAGGGTGTAGAACCAGTAGGCCGGGACGATGCGCAGGGCGCGGTTGAGCAGGAACTGGCCGGGGGCGATGTCCTTGTCGCGGGTGGACAGGTAAATCACCAGCCCGCTGATCACGAAGAAGATATCCACCCCCACCGCACCGCGCTCGGCGAGCAACTGGCCGATCGGGCCGCTGGCGTGGAAGTCGAAGAAGATTTGCCGGAAGTGGTGGCAGACCACCACCCAGGCGGCGAATGCGCGCAGAGCTTGAAGCGAATACAGCATGAAATACCTGCGATTGCCGGTGCATTGAGGCCTTCGCGAGCGCGTCGCGCTCGTTCGCGGGTAAACCCGCTCCCACCAGCACTGTGCTGAACCCAAGGTCTGCACTATCCCTGTGGGAGCGGGTTTACCCGCGAAGGGCTGCAAGGCAGCCCCAAAGCCTGTTCACCCACTCCGACCGCAGGATGCCGGGAATGTCCCGGCTGACCGATCAGAGGTTCTCGTAGCGGTTCATGTCCAGCACGCCCTCTTCCACCGGATCGGTCTCCTGCAGGTAGCGGCTCAGGTCATGGAAGTAGCGCCAGAACTCGGGGTGGCTGCGGCGCACGCCCCAGCGCATGACCACCCGCTCGAACTTCGCCGTGTCGTCACGGGCGGCCTCCAGGTCTTCGACAAACTCCGGTACATCCTTGGCGGGCACATTGAAGATGAAGTTGGGATAGCTGCTGAGCACGCCGGGGTACAGCGTGAGGGTGTCCAGCCCAGGCTGGTAGCGGTACGCCTCGCCAAGCAGGAAGGCCACATTGCTGTGGGCGCGGTTGCGCAGCAGGCTGTAGACCTGGCGCTGGCCGCCCTGCCCTTCGATACGCAGCATCGTCGCTTCGGGCAACTGGCCGATCACCTTCAGGCCGGCGGCCGGGCGCGAGACCAGACGGCTGAGCGACTGCTCGACATCACGGAACTCCTCGCTCATCTGCGGCCGCGAGCAGAAGGCCCCCTGACAGCGGTTGATCGGGTCAGGCGCGGCATTCAGGCTGCCGGTGCGCTGCAGCAACTTGAGACCGAAATCGCGCTTGGGGTCGTGCTTGTCGAGCTTGAGGGCACTGGGGGTGTCGGTGTCGATGTCGGTGTAGTCCATCCACATCTTCACCTTGCCGCTGTTCTGGTACCAGTCGCCGAGGATCTCGCCGCGCTTGTTGGCCGGCATCAGGCGCAGGAAATTGACCTCGGCGCCGTTGCGGATCAGATCGAAGTACAGGCGAGTCTGCAACTGGTGCGAGACGTTGCCGAACACGTCGAAGTTCACCGCCAGCTGGTAATAAGTGCGTTCGAACAGCGGGTAGTCGAACAGCCACATGGTCAAGGGTACATCGCCGATCAGGCCCTTGGTGACCGAGGCGCTGTCGAAGTGGCGGAAGATGCTCAGCAGGGCATTGTCATTACCCGCCCACAGGGTCGACCAGCTCGGCGCGGGCTGCTCGGCATAGGCCTCGCGGCGCAGCGCCTCGTAGTCGTTGCGCTTGTCGCGATAGGCGTGCCACAGGCTCAGCACGCTGCCCACGTCGTCGATCTGGCCCGGCATGGCCAGCAACGGCGTGGCCTCGCCCCGGTAGCGCGCATCGGTGATGTAGAGGTCGTGGGCCGGCTCCTGGAACAGCGCCCAGAAGTTGTCACGGATCACGTCGGTGGCGATCTGCCCACGGCACACCGGGCCACGGATGAAGGTACGCACGAAATATTCGGCGTTATCCAGCATGAACTGGTAACGCGCCACCGCCGGGATCGCCTCGAAGGTTTCGAACGGGTTGGCGCGGTGGCGCGGGCCGTAACCGGGCAGCGCATCGGCGTGCCAGTCGCCGCTGTAGAACAGCTGCTTGACGCGTTTGAGCTTCTGCGGGCCCATCGGGTAGGTGATGTGGGTCTTGTGCACTATCACACCCTGCACCGGGATCAGCCGGTAGTAGAAATCGGTGCCGGGCGGGTCGTTGGGGCGGCGGGTGGCGATCAGGTCGACCGGCTGGCCGCTGGGCGTGCGCGAGCGTACCCACTGGAAGAAGTGGCCCTGCTCGCCGCCCTTGAAATAGATGTGGGCGAGGAACAAGTGCTCGTACAGCCAGCGGCCGACCAGCGCTTCGGTCGAACCCGGGCGGTTGAGCAGCTCTTCCCAGTCGGCGATCTGCTGCGCTTCGACAGCACTTGGCTGGATCGGGGTCTTCTCCACCGGGGCACCGGCCGCCAGCCAGCGCTGCAAGGTCTGGTACTCCTGGTCGGTCAGGCCGGTCACCGCCAACGGCATGCCCTCCTTGGGATGGGCACCGGCGTAGGCGTCGAACTCGTGGGGCATGGGGCACATGTTGTTGCGGTTGAGCCCCAGCACGATCTCTTCGGGCAGCTTGGCGTTGGGCGTGAGCGGGGTCTTGTGGCCCAGCTCGAGCATGCGTGCCATCAGCGCTGCCTGGCTGCCTTGCTTGTCCAGCACCGAATAGAAGCCCTGCTTGCGCCAGCCGGCCTCGTCACGGGCGTCATAGAACAGCCGGGTGGTGGGCACCGCCTTGCTGCGCTCGCCCTGATAGACCGGCACCTTGGAGGCGCCGCGCTCGGCGCCTTCGGCACTGCCCAGGTTGAGCTGGCAGGCAGCATCGTTGCAGGCGTGGCAGGCCACGCACTTCTCGGTGAAGATCGGTTGAATGTCCCGGGTGTATGAAACCGCCGGGCTGGATTGCGGGGCCTGCGCGAACGCCGCGCCACTGATCAGCAGTGCGAAGGCGCTGGCAAGAATGCGAAACAGCATGTGCCGAATGTCCTGGTTACTTGAAGCCATCACGATGTGCCTGGCGGGTCCTGAGGTGTGGGTAGCGCGCCTCCCAACATGAGTGAAATTCATGCAAATGGGCAGAACGCCTAAAATCCATGCAGCTTTGTTATTATTCGGCACCTTCTGATATTCGCCCGACCAGGTAGTCCTATGTCCGACCGCAGCGCTCGTTACCAAGCACTCCAGAAAGCACTCAAAGAGCGCATCCTGATCCTCGACGGCGGCATGGGTACTATGATCCAGAGTTACCGCCTCGAGGAACACGACTATCGTGGCACGCGCTTCGCCGATTGGCCAAGCGACGTGAAGGGCAACAACGACCTGCTGCTGCTCAGCCGCCCCGATGTGATCGCGGCGATCGAGAAAGCCTACCTGGACGCCGGCGCCGACATCCTCGAAACCAACACCTTCAACGCCACGCAGATTTCCCAGGCCGACTACGGCATGGAAGCGCTGGTGTACGAGCTCAACGTCGAAGGCGCACGCATCGCCCGCCAGGTGGCCGACGCGAAAACCCTGGAAACCCCGGACAAGCCGCGCTTCGTCGCCGGCGTGCTCGGCCCGACCAGCCGCACCTGCTCGATCTCCCCCGACGTCAACGACCCGGGCTATCGCAACGTCACCTTCGACGAACTGGTGGTGAACTACATCGAGGCCACCCGCGGCCTGATCGAGGGCGGCGCCGACCTGATCCTGATCGAAACCATCTTCGACACGCTCAACGCCAAGGCGGCGATCTTCGCCGTGCAGCAGGTGTTCGAGGAAGATGCTGTCGAACTGCCGATCATGATCTCCGGGACCATCACCGATGCCTCCGGCCGCACCCTGTCCGGGCAGACCACCGAAGCGTTCTGGAACTCGGTGCGCCACGCCAAGCCGATCTCCATCGGCCTGAACTGCGCCCTGGGCGCCAAGGACCTGCGCCCGTACCTGGAAGAGCTGTCGGGCAAGGCCGACACCTTCGTTTCGGCGCACCCCAACGCCGGCCTGCCGAACGCCTTCGGCGAATACGATGAAACCCCGGCAGAAATGGCTGCCGTGGTCGAAGAGTTCGCCGCCAGCGGCTTCCTCAACATCATTGGCGGCTGCTGCGGCACCACCCCGCCGCACATCCAGGCCATCGCCGAGGCCGTGGCGAAGTACAAGCCGCGTGAAATCCCGGACATCCCCAAGGCCTGCCGCCTGTCGGGCCTGGAGCCGTTCACCATCGATCGCCAGTCGCTGTTCGTCAACGTCGGCGAGCGCACCAACATCACCGGCTCCGCCAAGTTCGCCCGGCTGATCCGTGAAGAGAACTACACCGAAGCGCTTGAGGTCGCCCTGCAGCAGGTCGAGGCCGGCGCCCAGGTGATCGACATCAACATGGACGAAGGGATGCTCGACTCCCAGGCCGCCATGGTCCGCTTCCTCAACCTGATCGCCGGCGAGCCGGACATCTCCCGCGTGCCGATCATGATCGACTCCTCCAAGTGGGAGGTGATCGAGGCGGGCCTCAAGTGCATCCAGGGCAAGGGCATCGTCAACTCGATCTCGATGAAGGAAGGCGTCGAGCAGTTCAAGCACCACGCCCGCCTGTGCAAGCGCTACGGCGCCGCCGTGGTGGTGATGGCCTTCGACGAAGTCGGCCAGGCCGACACCGCCGCGCGCAAGAAAGAAATCTGCCAGCGCAGCTACGACATCCTGGTCAATGAAGTGGGCTTCCCGCCGGAAGACATCATCTTCGACCCGAACATCTTCGCCGTCGCCACCGGCATCGAGGAGCACAACAACTACGCCGTCGACTTCATCGAGGCGTGTGCCTATATCCGCGACCACCTGCCCTACGCCCTGACCTCGGGCGGTGTGTCCAACGTGTCGTTCTCGTTCCGTGGCAACAACCCGGTGCGCGAGGCGATCCACTCGGTGTTCCTGTATCACGCCATCCAGAACGGCCTGACCATGGGTATCGTCAACGCCGGCCAGCTGGAAATCTACGACGAAATCCCCGCCGCGCTGCGCGAGAAGGTCGAGGACGTGGTGCTCAACCGCACCCCCGAAGGCACCGACGCCCTGCTGGCCATCGCCGACGACTACAAAGGCGGCGGCGCCACCAAGGAAGTCGAGAACGAAGCCTGGCGGTCGCTGCCGGTCGACAAGCGCCTGGAGCACGCCTTGGTCAAGGGCATCACCGCGCACATCGTCGAAGACACCGAGGAGTGCCGCCAGCAATGCGCGCGCCCGATCGAGGTGATCGAAGGCCCGCTGATGAGCGGCATGAACGTGGTCGGCGACCTGTTCGGCGCCGGCAAGATGTTCCTGCCCCAGGTGGTGAAATCGGCCCGGGTGATGAAGCAGGCCGTGGCCCACCTGATCCCGTTCATCGAAGCAGAGAAAGGCGACAAGCCCGAGGCCAAGGGCAAGATCCTCATGGCCACGGTCAAGGGCGACGTGCATGACATCGGCAAGAACATCGTCGGCGTGGTGCTCGGTTGCAACGGCTACGACATCGTCGACCTGGGCGTGATGGTGCCGGCCGAGAAGATCCTGCAGACCGCCCGCGAGCAGAAATGCGACATCATCGGCCTGTCCGGCCTGATTACCCCGTCGCTGGACGAGATGGTCCACGTTGCCCGCGAGATGCAGCGCCAGGGCTTCCACCTGCCGCTGATGATCGGTGGCGCCACCACCTCCAAGGCGCACACCGCGGTGAAGATCGAGCCCAAGTACTCGAACGATGCCGTGATCTACGTCACCGACGCCTCGCGCGCGGTGGGCGTGGCCACCCAGCTGCTGTCCAAGGAGCTCAAGGCCGGCTTCGTCGAGAAGACCCGCGAGGAGTACGTGCAGGTGCGCGAGCGCACCGCCAACCGCAGCGCCCGCACCGAGCGCCTGAGCTATGCCCAGGCCATCGCCGCCAAGCCGCAATACGATTGGGCCGGCTACCAGGCCGCAGTGCCGTCCTTCACTGGCGTGAAGGTACTGGACAACATCGACCTGCGCACCCTGGCCGAGTACATCGACTGGACCCCGTTCTTCATTTCCTGGGACCTGGCCGGCAAGTTCCCGCGCATCCTCACCGACGAAGTGGTCGGCGAGGCGGCCACCTCGCTGTACCAGGACGCCCGCGAGATGCTCGACAAACTCATCGACGAAAAGCTGATCAGTGCCCGCGCGGTGTTCGGCTTCTGGCCGGCCAACCAGGTCAACCATGACGACATCGAGGTGTATGGCGACGACGGCAAACCGCTGGCCACCCTGCACCACCTGCGCCAGCAGACCATCAAGCCTGACGGCAAGCCGAACTGGTCGCTGGCCGACTTCGTCGCGCCGAAGGACAGTGGCGTGACCGACTACGTGGGTGGCTTCATCACCACCGCCGGCATCGGCGCCGAGGAAGTGGCCAAGGCCTACCAGGACAAGGGCGACGACTACAGCTCGATCATGGTCAAGGCCCTGGCCGACCGCCTGGCCGAGGCCTGCGCCGAATGGCTGCACGAGCAGGTGCGTAAAGAGCACTGGGGTTATGCCAAGGACGAGCACCTGGACAACGAAGCGCTGATCAAGGAGCAGTACAGCGGTATCCGCCCTGCCCCTGGCTACCCGGCATGCCCGGACCACACCGAGAAGGAAACCCTGTTCCGCCTGCTCGACGGCAGCGCCATCGGCGAAACCGGCCCAAGTGGGGTGTTCCTTACCGAGCACTTCGCCATGTTCCCGGCGGCGGCGGTCAGCGGCTGGTACTTCGCCCACCCGCAGGCGCAGTACTTTGCCGTGGGCAAGGTGGACAAGGACCAGGTCGAGCAATACAGCGAACGCAAGGGCCAGGACCTGAGCGTGAGCGAGCGCTGGCTGGCGCCGAACCTGGGTTACGACAGTTAAGCCCGCTTCGACCCCATCGCCGGCAAGCCGGCGATGGGCTCGGAACATTCACCTACACTGTCCCTGATTGCCTCTGACCCAAGGAGCCAACCATGGACGATTCCAGCCAAGGCAAACCGCCCACCTTCTGGCAGATGCTGCAGAGCATCCTCGCCGCCGCCTTCGGCGTGCAAAGCGGCAAGAACCGCGCCCGCGACTTCACCTACGGCAAGGCCAGCCACTTCATCGTAATGGGCACGCTGTTCACCCTGGTCTTCATCTTCGTGCTGATCGGACTGGTGCAACTGGCGGTGCATCTGACTGCGCGCTAGACAAACATGCAATCCCTGTAGGAGCGGCCTTGCGCCGCGAAGGGGCTGCAACGCAGCCCCGGCGATAGTGAATGGAGTGAAGATCGCCGGGGCCGCTGCGCAGCCCATTCGCGGCACAAGGCCGCTCCTACAGGTGCGCGCAAGGCCATCAGAACGCAAACCGCCCGCGGGTATCCACTCCGCGGGCGGTTCAGGGGTGTTTCACGGTTTATGGCGGCCCGTTACTGGTGGCTGACCCAATACACGGCGGTGACCACCACCAGCACGATCAGGCACAGGATCGCCCAGGCGTCGACACTGCTGTCAGCTTTGCGGACCTTGGTTGAGTTTCCCATTGCATTGCCTCTTGTAGTGGTTATGGGAATGCACTTCACAAGCAGCAGTTAAGTCCAGCAATGTCCTTCGCTCAAGCAGGGACTTTCAATAGTCGACGGGCGACGTGAGAAACGGGTAGCGGTAGCTGGCCGGCCGCCCTTCGGCGCTGTAGTGATGAAAGTCGACGCCGTGGCCACCCTGCTCAAGCAACTGCAGCCAGCGCCGGGCCTTGGCCGGGTCGATCAGTTGCAAGACCGGCACCTGGTGCTCGCGCAATCCGTCGCGATTCACCGCCAGGCCCATGGCATCGTCGTGCAGCATGACCATGGCCCAGCCGCCCAGGGTGAAATGGCCGCCCATCAACACAGCCAGGCGCCCGTCGATCAGTGCACGGAGGGCTTCCGGCGAGCTGTTCACCGCACTGAACACGGCATCGCGCCCCGGCACCTTGCCAGCCTGCTCGAAGGCCCGCATGGCGCCGAAGGCCATTTCATCGTTGGCCGACCACACCAGCCGCGTCTGCGGATAGCGCTCCAGCAGCACCTGCGCCTGCTCGAAGGCGCGCTGGCGGTTCCAGCCGCCATACACCACCTGGCGCAAGCGCACCTGCGGGAAGTCCGCCAGCGCGCGGCGCATGCCCTGCTCGCGCAGTTGCGAGGCCGGGGTGGTCTTGACCCCGGCAAAGGCCAGCAGGTCGACCGGCTCGGACGAGGGCGGCAGTTTCGCCACCATCGCCTTGAGCATCTGGTAGCCGGCCGCCTCGTCGTTGTTGGTCAGGGTGCCGAGCACTTCGGGGTACTTGTCGGGCTGGGCCTGGATGCTGCGCGCCTGGCTGTCCGTCAGGCCGTTGTTGACCAAAAACAGCTTGACCCCGGTGCCGCGGGACAGGCGAATGATCTCAGGGGCGACGTACTGTTCGTTGACCAGCACCAGGTAATCCGGGCGTTCTGGCCCCAGCAGCACGGCGCGGGCCTGGGTCAGGGCGAGGTCGGCCCGGCGTTCGCTGTACTGCACGCGCAGTTGCATGCCCAGGTCCGTGGCGGCGGCCTGCATGAAGCGTGAGTAGTCGACCCAGAACGTCTCGTTGGACAAGCCTGGGTTGAGAAATACCACCGAAGCGGCCTGTGCGCCCGCCACCAGTGGCAGGCTCAGGCACAGGCCCTGGCACAAGGCCTTGAGCATGCGGTTACATCCCTGGGGAGCAAACGACGGAGTATACGCTTAGCGCGGTATAGAGCGGGCAAATGGCAGTCAGTCTCACTTAGTCCAAATGGTTCTTTTCATATGCAAAAACATCACTTTAGCGCATAAACCCACTCTGCTATCGTTCCCCCGCTCCGCTCCGGAGTGCGCGGCCGTGCGCGCGATTAGCTGCATGCAGCCTGAGACAGGACTTTTATGTACGTATACGACGAGTACGATCAGCGGATCATCGAGGACCGCGTCAAGCAGTTCCGTGATCAGACCCGCCGCTACCTGGCCGGTGAGCTGAGCGAAGAAGAATTCCGCCCGCTGCGCCTGCAGAACGGGCTCTATGTCCAACGCTTCGCCCCGATGCTGCGCGTCGCCGTGCCCTATGGCCAGCTGAACGCGACACAAGCCCGTATGCTGGCGAAGATCGCCCGCGACTACGACAAGGGCTACGCGCATATCAGCACCCGCCAGAACGTGCAGTACAACTGGCCGGCGCTGGAAGACATCCCGGACATCCTGGCTGAGCTGGCCACCGTGCAGATGCACGCGATCCAGACCAGCGGCAACTGCCTGCGCAACGTCACCACCGACCAGTTCGCCGGTGTCGCCGCCGACGAGCTGGTGGACCCGCGCCCATGGTGCGAGATCGTCCGCCAGTGGACCACCTTCCACCCGGAATTCGCCTACCTGCCGCGCAAGTTCAAGATTGCCGTCAACGGTTCGAGCGACGACCGCGCCGCCATCGAAGTGCACGACATCGGCCTTGAGCCGGTGCGTAACGCTGCCGGCGAGCTGGGCTTCCGCGTGCTGGTGGGTGGCGGCCTGGGCCGTACCCCGGTGATCGGCGCGTTCATCAACGAGTTCCTGCCGTGGCAGGACCTGCTCAGCTACCTGGACGCCATCCTGCGCGTGTACAACCGTTACGGCCGCCGTGACAACAAGTACAAGGCGCGGATCAAGATTCTGGTCAAGGCCCTCACCCCGGAAGTGTTCGCCGAGAAGGTCGAGGCCGAGATGGCCCACCTGCGCGGTGGCGAGACCACTTTGACCGAGGCCGAAGTGCAGCGCGTGGCGCGCCACTTCATCGACCCTGAGTACCTGGCGCTCGACAACCAGGACTACAGCGCGCTGGATGCCGAGCACCCAGGCTTCGCCCGCTGGCGCTCGCGCAACACCCGCGCGCACAAGAAGCCGGGCTACGTCGCCGTCACCCTGTCGCTCAAGCCCACCGGCGTCGCCCCGGGCGACCTGACCGACAAGCAGCTGGACGCCGTCGCCGACTTCGCCGAGCGCTACAGCTTCGGCTACCTGCGCACCTCGCACGAGCAGAACATCATCCTCGCCGACGTCGAGCAGCGCCAGCTGCACGCCCTGTGGCTGGAACTGCGCGAGAACGGCTTCGCCACGCCGAACATCGGCCTGCTGACCGACATCATCTGCTGCCCGGGCGGTGATTTCTGCTCGCTGGCCAACGCCAAGTCGATCCCGATCGCCGAATCCATCCAGCGCCGCTTCGACGACCTGGACTACCTGTTCGACATCGGCGAGCTCGACCTGAACATCTCCGGCTGCATGAACGCCTGCGGCCACCACCACGTCGGCCACATCGGCATCCTCGGGGTGGACAAGAAAGGCGAGGAGTTCTACCAGGTGTCGCTGGGCGGCAACGCCGCGCGTGACGCCAGCCTGGGCAAGATCCTCGGCCCTTCGTTCGCCCAGGATGACATGGCCGACGTGATCGAGAAGCTGATCAACGTGTATGTCGAGCAACGCACCGAAGACGAGCGCTTCATCGACACCTACCAGCGGATCGGCATCGACCCCTTCAAGGAACGCGTCTATGCAGCGAATCATTAAGAACAACCAGATCGTCGACGAAACCTGGCACCTGCTGCCCAAGGACGTCTCGATCGACGAGCTGACCAACTGCGACGACTACATCGTGCCGCTGCAACTGTGGCGTGACCATCCGAGCATGCTCAAGGCCCGCGACGGCGGCCTGGGCATCTGGCTGGACAGCGACGAGGAAGCGGAAGAGATCGGCGCGGACGTTGAGCACTTCCAGGTCATCGCCCTGAACTTCCCGGCCTTCACCGACGGGCGCAACTATTCCAATGCGCGCCTGCTGCGTGACCGTTACAAGTTCAAGGGGGAGCTGCGCGCCATCGGCGACGTGCTGCGCGACCAGCTGTTCTACATGGCCCGCTGTGGCTTCGATGCGTTCGCCATCCGTGCCGACAAGGACCCGGAAGACGCGCTGCAGAGCCTGAAGGACTTCTCGGTGACCTACCAGGGCGCCACCGACGAGCCGCTGCCGCTGTTCCGCCGCCGCTGATCGTCAGCTGCTGCATCGACCGGCCCGCCTTATGGCGGGCCGGTTCGTTTCGCACTTGTCGCTCAGGTTTGACGATGGCATGCCGATATCATCGGTAGACCCACTCCCTCGCAAGGACAGCGACATGAACCCGATCAGCGCCGCGCTGCGGCTCCCCCTCGCCTACAGCAGCTCCACCCCCCAGCAGACCGTCAGCCTGCACAAGGCCGCACACCCCGCCGACAGCCCAAGCGCTCAGGTCAACCTCGGCCTGGATACCCGCGTTGCCGATGCCCAGACATACTCCGCCAGGGGCTCGCTGGGCACACCGCAAAGCCGTTACCTCTGGCAGCAGGAAAACACCGACCCGCTCAGCCTGCACATGCAGGGCAGCCTCAGGAGCAATACGCTGAGCGGGAGTTTCCAGGGCCTGGGCGCAACCCTCATGGAACAACTGGTCGCCAACGGCGGCCAGCGCGTGTCCCAATCGGCGCTGCTGGCAGGCGCAAACAGCCAAGCCGACGCCGTGCTGCTGGCCCAGCAGCAGTCAGAGCTGCGTAAGTACGCCAGCAACCACGTGACCTTGAACCTGACCACCGCTTCCGGGGCAACTGTCACCCTCGGCCTCTACAGCAGCGAGAAAGGCCTGGCCGTCGATGCCGAGGTGCAGAACGGCACCCTCAGCGACACCGAACTGAAGAGCCTGGCGAGCCTCGCCAATGGCTTCGAGTCGGTGATCAGCGGCCTGAACCAGCAGCCGCCGCGCCTCAAGCTGGACGCTATGCTCAAGCTCGATCAGAACCTGTTCACCGGGCTGCAGATGAATGCCAAGCTCGATCTGGTCGACGGCGAGCAGCAGACCTTCGATCTGCGTCTGAATCAAACCACCCGCAGTGTCAGCCTGCAGGGGCCGAACGGCGACCTGCAACTGAACCTCGACACCCAGGGGGGTAGCTTGCTTGGTGGCACGGCGCAGCGACAGGCGGCGCTCAACAACTACCTGGCCCAGTTCGATGCTGCGCAGGAGCGCGGCAAGGGCGATGCGCACTTGATGACGCTGTTCAAGGACGCCTTCCGCCAACTCAACCAGGTGGACGACAATAGCCCGCGCCCGGCCGAGCACAGCATGCAAAGCCACACGTTCAGCCGCTCGCTGCTCAGCGGTCTGGCCGACTTCAGCGCCTCGATCAGCCAGACCAGCACGCGACCAAACCCGCTAAGACGGAATGAAGAGGACCGCTTCGCCTACCAGGTCTCGCAGTCCACCTCGACCCAGAGCAAGGGCAACAACGTCACTCGCCAACAGCAGCAGCAGGCCACCCTCGACGCCGCCTGGCACAGCAGCCTCGACTCGTCGGCACGGCTTACCGACGGCGTTGTTGGCGGTGACTACCACTACCGTGTGCTGCGCGAACAGGCCAGCAGCATCAGCCGGCTGTCGATACTCGACGGCGAACTGGCCGAGGCAGGGGTCAGCCAACAAGCAAGCAGCTCCAAGCGCGTGCTGACCATGCGCGATGGGGCCGTGCAATCCGATAACAGCACACCGCGCTCGGCAAGCAAGTCCCGTGACCTGATGGCGCTGCTCGACCAGCTGTTCAAGCAGGAAAAGGCCCGCGTAGAGGGGCTTGAATCAACCCTGGACCAGCAACTGGCAAGCAACAGCCAGCTGTGGTTGCTGCAGACGGACCCAGCGCGAATCTAGCGCGGCACTCCTGGAACACACCTGGCCGCCTTTGCGGGGCGGCCCACGGCGTCATGGCCGTGGGCCGCTGCCACGCTCAGCCGCCGGTGCCCTGCCCGACCAGCACACCGTCGACCTTTTGCCCGTACAGGTTGACCCCGTCATTGGCATGGAACTTCAATCGCGTCTTCTCGATCGAGCCCTCCACCAACCGTGGATCCTGCGGCCGCTCGTGGCGGTTGATCCACGCAGCCACATCCCAGGCCTGCTGGTCGCTCAAGCTGCCAGGCTTGCCCAGCGGCATGTTGTACTTGATGAACGACGCCGCGGTGTTGATGCGGTGCATGCCCGCCCCCCAGTTGTACGAGTCCTTGCCCCACAACGGCGGCATCACGTATTCCCCGGCGACCTTCTGCCCTTCACCGTTGTCACCGTGGCAGATCGCGCATTGCTCGCGGTACACCTGCTGGCCACGTTTGAAGTCGTAGCCTTCTGCGGGCTGCGCAACGTCGGGATAGCCACGGCCGGCGATCTCGACGCCGGTCGGCGCCTGGGTCGACAGCCAGTAGGCGTACACACTCAGCGCTGTCATCTGCGGGCTGTCGGCCGCCGGTGGCTTGCCGTTCATGCTGAACTGGAAACAGCCCTGGATGCGTTCGGCGAAGGTGTTGACCTTGTCGTTTTTCTTGCGATAGGCCGGGTACATCGGATAAGCACCCCATAACGGCGCCGAGTGGGCCATGCGCCCCTGGTCAAGGTGGCAATTGCTGCAGTTCAGGCCATTGCCCACGGCGTCGGGCATCAAGCGGCGGGTATCGACGAACAATGCATGGCCTTGGCGGACCATCTTGCCAAAGGCGTTGTCGGGGATGGCGCTTTCGGCGGGGGCCACGAACTGCGGCGCGGCCTGCACGCCCGGCACCTTGAGCTGCGATTGATCTTCCATGGCAATCGGCGCGGCCTGGGCACTGCCCATGGCCAGCAACAGCACAGCGGGGATCATGGTTTTCATGGCTTGACCTCCTGGCTGGGCGACGGGCTTGCGGCGTTGGCGAAATACTCGGCTATCGCCTTGACCTCGGCATCGGTCATGGCCTTGGCCACGTTGACCATCAACTGGTTGGGGTCGTTGCTGCGGCTGCCGTCGCGCCAGGCATTGAGCTGGGCCACCAGGTAGCCGGCCGGTTGCCCGGCCAGGGGTGGGAAGTGTTCGCCGACCCCGCTGCCGCCAGGCCCATGGCACTGCACGCAGCCAGGGATCTGCCGGCCCCAGTCGCCATACAGGGCCAAACGGGATACCGCATCGCCAGCAATCTGCTGGCGACGCAATTCGGCCGCGCCATCGGCAGGGAGCGCCGCCAGGTAGGTACTGACGGCGTCGATTTCCGCGTCACTCAGCGCCTTGGCCAGCGGCTCCATCACCGCCTGCTTGCGGCTGCCCTGGCGAAAATCCCGCAATTGCTTGGCAAGGTAGCCGGCAGGCAGACCAGCAAGGCGGGGGAAGCCGGCTGCGGCAATGCCTTTGCCGTCCGGCCCATGGCAGCCAAGGCAGGCCATGGCGGCGGGGTTCTGCCCGCCCTGGTTGAAGACCTGTTGCCCGTCGGCGGCATACGCCGAGGGCCAGGCCAGGATCAGCCAACCGCCGATCACGACACGACTCAGGGATATCATCACGGAAGACTCCATTTCCTTGTTATAAGCTTAGGCTCAAACGACATAAGCCCAGAAATACTAGGGCTTATCCCCGGTATGCGACAACGTGTCACCGGGAAGGAAAAGGGCAATCTGCCTTTTAATCGATCAACAACTGCGCTGGATCAAGAACCGGAGATGCACTCGGTCGCTGCAGTGCGCACATCCCCCAGGCGCAGGGGGAAATTGCTCAAACGCTCATGAACCTTGATCGCACTGCCGCTGCCACGCTTGTCGATGTCCAGCAGCGCCGCAGGCCCTGCGCTGGCCGACAGTTTTTGCGGCACGATCAGGCGCAGGCCGTCGCCGCGCACTTCTTCACCCAACGGGTCACGGCTGTCCGCCAGCTTGCGCTTGACGCAATCGGCGTATTCACGGGGCGTCTTGCCAGACATCACATCCATGGTTTCGTGGGACTGCTCCAGCTCCGTCACGCTTGCGCAGCCCCCCAGCGCCAGCGCCACCGCCGCTACCAGCCATTTCATTTACGCTACTCCAATTGCAAAGGTCACCCTCTGACCGCAGACAGGCGCAATTGCTCCCCGATCTGGCAGAAATCTCCCCGCCGGCTCGAGCCCGGACGCAAGTGTAGCCCCACATCGTGGTATCTTTCGCCTTTGCAGAAACAACCCTTGCGGAGCACCCCATGAAATTCGTACACCAGCGCGAGCACCTGAACGAGGACGACATCGTCGTCATCGAATGCTCCCAGCGCTGCAACATCCGCCTGATGAACGACGCCAACTTCCGCAGCTTCAAGAATGGCGGGCGACACACTTACCACGGCGGCCACTTCGAGAAGTTCCCGGCAAAAATCACCGTGCCCAGCACCGGTTTCTGGAACATCACCATCGATACCGTCACCACGCGCCCGATCTCGGTAACCCGCAAGCCGACCCTGACGCACAAGATCAAGATCATTCGCCGCTCCTCGTCGAAACTCGGATAACGCCCGCATGACCCAGACCATCAAGTATGTGATCAAGTACAAGCTCGACGGCGAACGCCGCTGGGATTTCGCCCTGATGCCCGATGCCTCCCTGGAGCAGGCGCAGCAGGCCCTGCGCAAGATTCACGGCGACGACGCCGAGAAGATCAGCGACATTCAGGTCAGCAAGGCCCTGTAAAACCGCCCCGATCCCGCCGCACTCTAGGAGTCGCCCATGAGCACCTGGCCAGACCGCCGCATCCTCGAACTGTTGAACATCGAGGTGCCCATCCTCCAGGCGCCCATGGCCGGCGCCAGCGGCTCGGCGATGGCCATTGCCGTCGGCAACGCCGGCGGCCTGGGCGCCCTGCCCTGCGCCATGCTGACCCACGACCAGTTACGAGGGGAAATCGAGGCCTTCCGCGCCGCGTGCAACGGCCCGCTCAACCTCAACTTCTTCTGCCACCAGCCGCCAGCACCCGACCCCGAGCGCGACGCGCGCTGGAAGCAGGCGCTCAAGCCCTACTACGACGAGACCGGCGCCGACTTCGACGCACCCACGCCGGTGTCCAACCGTGCGCCGTTCGACGAGCAGAGCTGCCAACTGGTGGAGGCGATGCGCCCGGAGGTGGTCAGCTTCCATTTCGGCCTGCCCGCCGCCGAACTGCTGCAACGGGTCAAGGCAACCGGGGCCAAGGTACTGTCCAGCGCCACCACGGTCGAAGAAGCCATCTGGCTTGAGCAGCACGGCTGCGACGCGATCATCGCCATGGGCTTTGAAGCGGGCGGCCACCGCGGCATGTTCCTCAGCGACGATATCACCAGCCAGATCGGCACCTTCGCCCTGGTGCCCCAGGTGGCGGATGCCGTGCGCGTACCGGTGATCGCCGCCGGTGGCATTGCCGATCACCGCGGCCTGCTAGCCGCCCTCGCCCTGGGTGCCTCGGCAGTGCAGATCGGCACCGCCTACCTGTTCTGCCCACAGGCCAAGGTCTCGCCGGCGCATCGCCGTGCACTGGACAACGCCCCGGCCAGCGATACCGCTTTGACCAACCTGTTCACCGGGCGCCCTGCGCGCGGCATCAACAACCGCATCATGCGCGAGCTGGGGCCGATGAGCGCACTAGCCCCGCATTTCCCCCTGGCAGGCGGCGCATTGATGCCGCTACGGGCAATTACCGACCCACAGGGCAACAGTGATTTCAGCAACCTGTGGTCAGGCCAGGCCCTGCGCTTGGGAAAACACCTCGACGCAGGCGAGCTGACGCTTGAAATTGCCAACGGGGCGCTTAAAATCTTGACCCATAGATCAACTTCTTAGCCGCGTAGCTCTTCCCGACGGATGGCTTATCGCTATATAGTCAGCACCATAACGATAACCATCCGTCCCTAGGAGCCTTCTCGATGCGTATTCGCCTGTCCCACCTGGCCGCCGCCACCCTGGCCAGCCTGTTCTCCCTCAACAGCGCCTGGGCCGATGAGGTCCAGGTTGCCGTGGCAGCCAACTTCACCGCGCCCATCCAGGCCATCGCCAAGGATTTCGAGAAGGATACCGGCCACAAGCTGGTCGCCGCATACGGCGCCACCGGCCAGTTCTACGCCCAGATCAAGAACGGCGCGCCGTTCGAAGTGTTCCTCGCCGCCGACGACAGCACCCCGGCCAAGCTCGAGCAGGAAAAAGAGACCGTTGCCGGCTCGCGCTTCACCTACGCCATCGGCACCCTGGCACTGTGGTCGGCCAAGCCCGGCTACGTCGACAGCAAGGGCCAGGTGCTGAAGAAAAACGACTTCAAGCACCTGTCCATCGCCAACCCCAAGACCGCCCCTTATGGCCTGGCCGCCACCCAGGTGCTGGACAAGCTCAAGCTGACCGAGGCCACCAAGGCCAAGCTCGTCGAAGGGCAGAACATCACCCAGGCGTTCCAGTTCGTTTCCACCGGCAATGCCGAGCTGGGCTTCGTCGCCCTGTCGCAGATCTACAAAGACGGCAAGGTCGAGACCGGCTCGGCCTGGATCGTCCCGGCCTCGATGCACGAACCGATCCGCCAGGATGCGGTGATCCTGAACAAAGGCAAGGACAACCCGGCGGCCAAGGCGCTGGTCGACTACCTCAAAGGCCCGAAAGCAGCCGCCGTGATCAAATCCTACGGCTATGAAATCTGATGCCGCTCGACGCCAGTGACCTGGGTGCGATCTGGCTGACCATCAAGCTGGCCAGCCTGACCACTGCCATCCTGCTGGTGGTGGGCACGCCCATCGCCTGGTGGCTGGCACGAACCCGCTCCTGGCTGCGCGGGCCGATTGGCGCGGTGGTGGCGCTGCCCCTGGTGCTGCCACCGACGGTGATCGGCTTCTACCTGCTGCTGATGCTTGGCCCCCATGGCTGGATCGGCCAGGCCACACAGGCGCTGGGCCTGGGCAGCGTGGTGTTCAGCTTCGCCGGGCTGGTGATCGGCTCGGTGGTATATTCCATGCCGTTCGTGGTCCAGCCTCTGCAAAACGCCTTCAGCGCCATTGGCCAGCGCCCGCTGGAGGTGGCCGCGACCCTGCGCGCCAGCCCCTGGGATACCTTCGTCCATGTGGTGCTGCCGCTGGCACGCCCCGGTTTCATCACCGCCAGCATTCTCGGCTTCGCCCATACCGTGGGCGAGTTCGGCGTGGTGCTGATGATCGGTGGCAATATCCCCGACAAGACCCGCGTGGTTTCGGTGCAGATCTTCGATCATGTCGAGGCCATGGCCTATGACCAGGCCCACTGGCTGGCCGGGGCCATGCTGCTGTTCTCCTTCCTGGTGCTGCTGATGCTTTACGCCGGCCGGCGTGGCAAGGCTGGCTGGAGCTGAAATGAGTGCTTCGATACAGGCGCGCCTCACCCTTGCGCGCGACGATTTCACCCTGGATGTCGACCTGCACTTGCCCGGGCGTGGCATCAGCGCGCTGTTTGGCCATTCCGGCTCGGGCAAGACCTCGTGCCTGCGTTGCCTGGCGGGCCTGGAACGTGCCGCCAGTGCCTACATCGAGGTCAACGGCGAGGTCTGGGAAGACAGTGCGCGTGGGCATTTCATTGCCCCGCACAAACGCCCTGTGGGTTATGTCTTCCAGGAAGCCAGCTTGTTCCCTCACCTGTCGGTGCGCGGCAACCTGGAGTTCGGCTGGCGCCGTATTGCCCCCAGTGAGCGCAAGATCAAGTTGGAGCAGGCGTGCCAGTTGCTGGGCATCGGTCATCTGCTCGAGCGCAAGCCTGCAACCTTGTCGGGCGGCGAGGCACAACGTGTCGGCATCGCCCGGGCGCTGCTCAGCAGCCCGCGCCTGTTGCTGATGGACGAGCCCCTGGCGGCCCTGGACAGTGCGCGCAAGCGTGAAATCCTGCCCTATCTGGAACGCCTGCATGACGAGCTGGATATCCCGCTGATCTACGTCAGCCATGCCCAGGACGAAGTCGCGCGCCTGGCCGACCACCTGGTGCTGCTGGAGCAGGGCAAGGCCCTGGCCAGCGGCCCGATCGGCCAGACCCTGGCACGCCTGGACCTGTCGCTGGCCCAGGGCGAGGATGCCGGCGTAGTGCTCGAAGGCGTGGTGGTCGGCCACGACCCGCACTTTGAGCTGTTCGACCTGCGCTTGCCCGGCGGCGAAGGTCCGCTGTTGCGCATCGCCCATCCTGACTTGCATGTGGGCAGCACCCTGCGGCTCAAGGTGCAGGCCCGCGATGTAAGCCTGGCGCTGAGCGCCGACGGCGCCTCGAGCATTCTCAACCGCCTGCCGGTGCAGGTGCGCGAATGCCACGCGGCAGACAACCCGGCCCATGTGATGGTAAGCCTGGACGCCAGCGGCAGCCCCCTGCTGGCGCGCATCACCCGCTACTCGGCAGAGCAACTCGGCGTGCAGCCGGGCCAGCACCTATGGGCGCAGATCAAGTCGGTGGCGCTGCTCGGTTGAGCAACGTCGCAGTGGCGGTTGTCCATTGCTGCATGACCGCTCGATGGACTGCACCGATGCCCGACTGCCCGCCACCCGCCGCCCTGCACTATGTCGACGATAACCAGCCCGGGTTGAGCCGGCGCCGGCGAGGCGAGCGATTCCTCTACTTCGATGCCTTGGGCCGGCAGGTACGCGATGCCGCGACCCTGGCGCGCATCGCGGCGCTGGTGATCCCGCCAGCCTATACCGAGGTGTGGATCTGCGCCGACCCGCAGGGCCATTTACAAGCCACCGGCCGCGATGCCCGGGGGCGTAAACAGTATCGCTACCATCAGCAATGGCGCGAGCAGCGTGACCAGTACAAGTACGGCCGCCTGCTGGCCTTCGCCCAAGCCCTGCCCGCCTTGCGCAAGCGGCTGGACGAACACCTGGCCCGCCGCGGGATGGACCGGGAAAAAGTGATGGCGCTGGTGATCAGCCTGCTCGACGCGACGCTCATTCGCATCGGCAATCGGCAGTACCTTCGCGACAATCGCTCCTACGGGCTGACCACGCTGAACTGCCGTCACGTAAAGGTTCGGGGCAGCACCATCCGCTTTCAGTTCCGCGGCAAGCGCGGTGTCGAACACGACGTCACGCTGCAAGACCGACGCCTGGCGGCACTACTCAAGCGCTGCATGGAACTGCCTGGCCAGGCGCTGTTCCAGTACCTGGACGATGACGGGCAACGCCACAGCATCGGTTCGACCGAGGTGAACCAGTTCCTCCAGCAGTTGACCGGTGCCGACTTCACCGCCAAGGACTACCGCACCTGGGCCGGCAGCAGCCTGGCCCTGAGCCTGCTGAGGCCACTGGCCTGGGAGCCCGACAGCGAAGCGCGGCGCCAGGTGGCGGAAACAGTGCGCCAGGTAGCCAACCGCCTGGGCAATACCCCAGCCGTTTGCCGCCGCTGCTATATCCACCCTGCGTTGTTCGAGCATTTTCAGCTCGGGCGCCTGGCACAGTTGCCGCGAGCGCGCCGGCGCAAGGGTCTGGAGCCCGAGGAAGCGGCGCTGCTGGTTTTTCTGCAGGCACTGGACGCAAACGATCATTGAGCTCGGCTATTTCACTTATCAAACAAGGAAATTTCCCATATGACGTCAACCACCCTATCCTTGCCACCGAGCACCTCCGCTGATGGCCAGCATCATATGTCCACCAGCACCTGCAACTAGAGACAGGCATAAATTGTCTGACGGAGGAATTACTATCCGCCGAAAGCGTCTTTAATGGAAAGGAAGAGGGACAAAGCTCCCACCGTTGTGGTAAATGGCCCGGCGGTTTTTACATCACCAAGGAGAACTACATGCTGATACTCACCCGTAAGGTCGGCGAAAGCATCGTCATCAACGACGACATCAAAGTCACCATTCTGGGAGTCAAGGGGATGCAAGTGAGGATCGGCATCGATGCGCCGAAGGATGTCCAGGTGCACCGTGAAGAGATTTACAAGCGAATCCAGGCAGGCAGCCCTGCCCCGGAGAAAGGCGACGAGAAACACTGATCACCCAAGCATCAAGCCGCACGGACGCGTCTGATCGATTGCCCGCCCACGCGGGGCGCCCACCCTGAACCTCAGGTGCCCAGCAGTTCGCGCACCTTGGCGATCATTCTGTCCATGTCGAATGGCTTGTCGAACACCGCGGCGAACAGCTCGGGGCGGATCAGCTTTTTGTCGGCCTGCGCACCACTCATGAGAATGACCGGCAGGTGCGGCAGGTCCAGTTCAGTGCGAATAGCCCGCACGAGCTCCACACCATTCATGACCGGCATCATGTAATCGGTGATCACCAACTCCACATGCCTGCCTTTTTGCATCCCATTCAACGCCTCCAGGGCTTTGCGCCCGTTGCTGGCCTTTTCCACCTGATAGCCTTCGTCCTCCAGGGCGAAACCGAGGATATCGGCGATCAGGTACTCGTCATCGACGATCAGGATGGTGTTCATGGCGTCACCCCATCAGCGATCGCCCTGCGCGACCGCTGTGCCGCTGAGCACGCCACTTGCGCCATCGAAAGCCCGCCCCAGGGTGATCCCCTGCGGCCCCAGGTGCAGCGCCTGCAGCGTTGGGTCGTGCTCGCTGTCGCGCACCTTGATGATCGACAGCATGCGGTGCAGCTTGGCATCGAGTTCGGCGAAGCGCATCAACACCAGATTGTCGACGATGCTCGACAGGTCCGGTGCCGGCGCGGTGATCTCGGCGCCGAAAATATCACGCATCTCCCACGTGAGCAGGACGGTCACCTCACGCGCGCGCAGCTCACCGGTCAGGGCACGGAAGAACGCGTTCAAGCGCCCAGGCTCCAGCGCCAGGCGCCCGAACGCGCCGAGGCTGTCGATCACCACGCGCTTGGCGCCCTGCGCCCGTACCTGCTCAAGCAAACGTGCGCCTACCTCATCCAGCAGCCCCTCAGTGGTGGGTTGCCAACTGAGCTGCACGACCCCGTCGCGCTCCTGCCCGGCGATGTCGAAACCCAGTGCTTGAGCCTTGAGACGCAGGCGAGCGGGCGTCTCGTAGAACCCAAAGTGCAGCCCAGGTGCGTGCTCATCGGACGCAGCCAGAAACGCGATACCCAAGGCACTTTTGCCGACCCCGGACGGCCCCATCAGCAGGCTTACGGAGCCTTCAGCCAAACCACCGCCAAGCATGCGATCCAGGTCGCTCACCCCGGTAGTGGCGCGGCTCAGCGCCTGCGCGCCAGGCTGGCTGGGGTGGCTGTACAGTGATTCCAGCCGCGGGAAGACCTGCAACCCTGCCTCGCTGATCAGGCATTCGTGGCGCCCCGACAACGCCGCGCTGCCACGGGTCTTGCGCAATTGGACATGACGTACCGCCGTGCTGCCAACCATGTGCTCGCCCAGCTCGATGACGCCATCGACCATGGTGTGCTCGGGGCTGCCCTCCTCCAGGCGTGCACTGGTCAGCAGCAGGACAGTGCATCCGGCAAAAGCGGCATGCCCCTGCAATTCGGAAACAAACTTCTTGGTGTCGAGGCTGGTTTCCGCCCGCGAGCGGGCGTTGAGCAGGCCATCGACGATCAACAGGCTAGCCTGCTGCCGGGCAATCTCCTGGCGCAGCAACCGCACTACGGCATCGAGGCCATCCTGCTCAAGGGTGTCGAAGGCGCTGACGAACTGAATGCTGTCGCCCACCAGCGTCTGATCGAAAAACGTCAGGGTCGACAGGTACTGGAACAACCGCTCATGGGATTCACTGAGCAACGTGGCCACCAGCACCCGCCCGCCTTCGCGAACATGGTTGCAAGCAAGCTGGTTGGCCAGGATGGTCTTGCCCGAGCCCGGATGCCCCTGGACGATATAGGACGCCCCCACCACCAACCCTCCCTTGAGCAGGGCATCGAGGCCTTCAATGCCGGTGGCCAGTCGCTTGAGCTGTTCAACCATGATTTTTTACTCGCCTGTCTGCGGTTGGTCATCGGGGCATGCCGGCAGATACAGGCTCATGCAGGTCCCCTTGCCGGGCCGGCTGGCAACGCGGATGGCGCCATTGCTCTGCCTGGCGAACCCATAGGCCTGGCTGAGCCCCAGACCGGTGCCTTTGCCGAAAGGTTTGGTGGTGAAAAACGGCTCGAAGATACGTGGCAAAACCTGCGGATCGATTCCCTCGCCGTCGTCCCGCACGTCGAAACGCACGTAGCGCCCTTGCAAGCCCTCCACTTCACCGGCCAGCTCCACACTGTCGACCACCAGGTCAATCCGTCCCGCCGTGCCGATCGCATCCCGGGCATTGAACATCATGTTCAGCAACACCATCTGCAACTGCCCGGCATCAACTTCAATTGCAGGCAGCTCTGCCTGGATCTGCTCGACAAGCTCGATGTCGGGAGGCAACGCATGTTCCGCCAGTGCGCGAATGGACCCGGCCACCTGGGCAGGCGAAATCCGCGCGACACTCAGCTGCCGATAGCGGGCAAAGCTGAGCAGTTGCTGGGTCAGCTGGGTGCCCCGCTGCCCGGCATCGAGAATGTGTTCGAGCATACGCCGGGTGCGGCCGGGGTCCTGACTGTTGATAGCCAGGCGCGCGGAACTGAGGATGATGGTCAGCAGGTTGTTGAAGTCATGGGCCAGGCCGCCGGTCAGTTGGCCGAGGGCCTCGAGTTTCTGTGCCTGGAACAGCTGGGCGCGCATGGCGTCCAGTTGCAGCGCGGAATCCCGGCGATCGGTGATGTCGCGCGTGACCTTGGCCAGGCCGATGATCTGGCCCTGCTCGTCGCGAATGACGTCCATCGCGGCCAGGGCCCAGAATTGCGTGCCATCCTTGCGTACGCGCCAGCCCTCATCCTGCGCCACTCCTTGCTCCAGGGCCTGGCGCAACAGGCGTTCGGGGCGGCCGTCGGCACAATCTTCGGCGGTGAAGAACAGGGAGAAATGCTTGCCGATCACCTCGTCGGCGCGATAGCCCTTGATCCGTTGGGCACCGGCGTTCCACGACACCACATGGCCATCTGGGTCGAGCATGTAGATGGCATAGTCCACCACCGCCTGAACCAGCTGTTCATAGCGCGCTTCGGGCATCACTGACTGGGCGGGCCGGTCCGTTGCTGGCATGCGAACTCCCCAAGCACCGCGATAAGGACATACTGAGCGTAGTCAAAAGTCCTGCAAGCACCCTACTCCATGCGACGACCGTCAACTTCAGGCTCACGCAACGTCGGCACCAGCCTTCGTGGCATTGCCACTTTGAGCAGCCACAGGCCCACCAGCAAGATCACGGCACCGCCGCCCACGGCCATGAGCCGTTGAGACGCCGAATGCAATTCATCCAGGCCGAGCACCACAAGATAGCTACCCAGCCCCATCAGGCCGACGAAGAGGAAGGCTGCCAGCAGGCAAACCAGCAACAACAACACACGCCAAAACAGCTTCGGGCGCACAACACGCCCTGCTGCGCTGGCCTGGCCTGAGGAAAACGGGGGCATCACGGCTTACTCACTTGGATCCAATGGCGCAAAGGTGGCGCAATGACAGCCTGCTGTCAATTGGCCTATAGTGGCACCTCGCTTACCCGCAAGGACGCACCACATGCCCTCGAATCAACGTCTGCAATTGCTTCAGGACGACCTGCTGCACACTGCTGCCGAAATCGACACACTGTGCCAGGCACTGGACGGCCACGCCCTGTATCTGCGTCATTCAATCCATAAGACTGATGCTCGGACCATGGACAACCATGTCCACGACTTGCGTGATTCTGCCTGTGAGCTGCGCGGAATCGCCCACACCATCACGCCCTGAACCTGCAGGCTTGTTGACGCTTCTATAACAATGGGTTATAAAGCGCGCTTGATTGCCAAGGCCATCTATCAATGAGGCGCGGCGATCAACAGTGCGAGTGTGGTGGAATTGGTATACACAGCAGACTTAAAATCTGTCGGCGTGAGCCTTGCGGGTTCGAGTCCCGCCACTCGCACCATCTGTTTTCGATGAAGGCGCCCTTGCGGCGCCTTTTTCATGCCCAGCGGAATTCCGCCGAGCAGCTGCTAGAGTGGAAACTGTCCCCGTCCATCGGAGCGCCGCCATGCGCTATGCACTGCTCGAAGGCCAACGCGACTTCATTCTGCTGCTTGCCCGAATCTTCCTGATGATCCTGTTCGTACTCGCGGGCTGGGGCAAGCTGACCGGCTTCGAGGGCACGGTCGGCTACATGACCTCCCTCGGCGCACCGGCCCCGATGCTGGCTGCCGGGGTGGCGGTGATCATGGAGTTCCTGGTTGGCATCCTGCTGATCCTCGGCTTCTATACCCGGCCACTGGCACTGCTGTTCGCCCTGTTCGTGCTGGGCACCGCGCTGCTCGGCCACCCGTTCTGGAACATGGTCGACCCTGAACGCAGCACCAACATGACTCAGTTCCTGAAAAACCTGAGCATCGTTGGCGGCCTGCTGGCACTGGCCGTCAGCGGCCCCGGGCGCTTTTCGCTCGACCGCCGCTGACCGCCGGACCACTACACGATTGCTGCGACGTCAATCGTCGCAGTCATCGTGCCAGGCCGGGTGATCCTCCTCGTCATCGAAATCATCCTGCAGCTCCTCGTCTTCCTCGACTTCATCCAGTGCTCCCTGCGCATCCGCCTCAGGGTCGAAGCTGTCGTGAAATTCGTGGTCAAGCAAATGGTCGTGCTCGGGCTCTGGCAAATCGTCTTCTTCGTACATCACACACTCCACACACTACAGGCCGCCTGTATAGGCGCTTCGGCGCCAGCGGTCAATGCAGCGGGTAGTTAACCCTGACTTAACCGACCAGGCGCAACCTCAAGGCTCTCCCTTCAAGCACGTTCCAGCCCGCCAGCCCCGGCGGGCTTTTTTTGCCTGAGCCCAGCCATGTTGATGCGCTTGGCCACTTCCGACGACCACCGCAGAACAGGACGAAAGTAGAGTCGGCCATCGGCGCAGCATTGCCTGGCCTTGCCATCGAGGAAAAGTGCCGCGCCGACGCAGTAGACCCGAAGCGCTACGCAGCAGAAAGACACATGATTGATGAAAAATTCAGTAACGGTTATTGAAACCTCACCTGCCGGGCCTTCACAAAATTCTGACATCTGTAGCGGCAGACTGGCCTTGCTTCGATACGTTCTGTTTAACCCGCCTAGATGGCGGGTTTTCTTTTATTCGCTGTTTCGGCCTGGTCGCTTCAATCCACAGAAGTCCAGACCGCGAGCTCGTAACCATCCGGATCGATGAAGTGGAACCTCTTGCCGCCCGGAAATGCGAACACCGCCCTGCTGATCTTTGCCCCTGCAGCCTCAAGCCGATGTTGCGTTTCTGCCAGATCATCCGCATACAGGATCACCAGCGGGCCACCAGGCCTGACGGGCTCACCCGTGGTGAAACCGCCCGTCAATCGCCCATCCGTAAACTCGGTATAGCTCGGGCCATAGTCCACGAACTGCCAGTTGAAAACCGTACCGTAGTACGCTTTGCTGCGGTCAATATCGCTGACATTGAATTCGATATTGTCGATCTGATGATCCTTGCCTCTGGTTGCCATGTATCACCTCCTTGTCAATGGCGGGAATCTATCACAACCGGGGGCGCACTTCGGGCCAGGGCACCACAGACTTGCCAGAATCCGGCCTATCGTAGATTACCCGGAAGCACCTCAGCGCTTGCTGGCAGGTCTGTACATGAAGCTACTGAGAAAGATGATACACGCCGGCCCCACCAGAAAACTCAAGCTGGTTCCCGGGCTGAGCATCGGTACCACAATCACTAGTGCGTACGTGCCTATTCCCGTCCAGAGCCGCCGACGGGGCGTGAACCAGGCTCTAAACTTTCCCAATCTTTTGCCCATTGCCACATTCCCTATTTGGTAGGCCAAGGTATTCAGTTCCAAAACAAAACTGAAACGGCGCGACTGCAATTACCGCAAGGCACGATTCCTGGGCCATTTCCAATTTCCGGGCATCCTTCTTGTTGATGAGGGCAATCTACCTTTGCAGCGCCACAGCACAAGAATCTCGCGACTCAAGGATAAACGTCAGCCAGCCGCTGCCGATACAGCAAGACCCACCTCAACACGTGCATGCTCGAAATGCCTCACTCATGACGAACGCCCAAGCCAGGTCTTGCGCCACTCATTTTTACCAGTGTACTTCGCGACTGTAGCGCGCCGTTGCTACGGACTGATCTACGAGCGCAATTTCAAGTTACCCCAAGCCGGTTAACTCCTGGGCCCTACCCATTCGCTATTTACCACAACACGGAGCACCTGATGGAAGTCTCAAGGACGTCCCTTCTGATGAAACGCATAGGGGCGTACATCATCGACTACGGAGCAATTGTTCTGCTCGGCTTGTGGCTCACCCAGCAAGAACGTCTGTTGTTCGCAGGGCTTGAACTGGTCTTTGTCTACCTATTCCTGTATCCGCTATGGGAATGGCTTCTTAAAGGCAGGACACCGGGGAAGCTTGTATTTGGGCTGACCGTCATCAACGGAGCAGGTGACCCACCTACGCTTGTACAAGCCCTGATTCGAGGATTCACCAGACACATCGAGGCTCCGCTAGGGATCATAACGATCTTCATCTATGCGCAGTCCGCACGATGCCAACGAGTCGGTGACATGCTCTCCAGAACCTATGTCATACCGACCAAGGATCTAGCTCTGCTCCGCGCAACGATGCAGGCGTCAACCCTTTGACATTGCATGCAACCCAAGCCCGGCCAAGCGCCGGGCTTTTCGTTCGCCGCTTGCCGACAACCGCCCCAAGCATCACGCCCATGTGGTCTACCCTTACCCCTTCCAACCACTCACGCGAAGGGTGCCGAGATGCCCGAGAATGAGAAGCGAAGGTTTGCCGAGGCGCTGGAGCACTGGGCGGAGGCTGTTGATGCGATCCGCGCCCGAGAACGCGCCGAGGCCATTGCCTGGGTTGAGGAGCTGAAGAAGGCGCATCTCACCCGGGCCTTTCATGCCAGTGACCTGGGCAGGCACCACGCCTGGAAGCATCGCGGCGAGGGCTGAGCGCCAGATGCAAAAAAACCAGCACGAGGCTGAGCGTCTGACTTAGGGCGCTCGAATGAAGGAATCAGCAAGCGGGTTTACCGCCATGTCGACGCCATTGCCAAGCCGTCGAAAAGCTGAAGTTTCGGAACTCCCGCCATTTCCCGCCCACAAAGAAAAACCCCGCAGACGTTAATCTGCGGGGCTTTCGAATATGGAGGCCGAGGTCGGAATCGAACCGGCGTAGACGGATTTGCAATCCGGAGCATAACCACTTTGCTACTCGGCCTCAAAGTCGGAGTCAGCTTTCGCTATCTCCTTGAAACCGCTGGGCTTTTTCAAGTTCAGCTGCGTTTCTATGGAGGCCATTATGTCGGCAATCGATTGACCTTGCAACCCCCTTCAAGAAAAAAATCTTCAAGGGGTTCAAGGTGTTAGCGAAGGCGCCCAAGTTTGCTCCACAGCCCTACCAGCGTGTTCTCGATCGCGCCACTGGCAGCCACGCCAATACGCTCCTGCAGGCTCTTGCGCTCGGCAAAACGCAAGTGGAATACATTGGCCTCGCGGGCGCTGCGGCTCAGGTACTCGTCGCTGGTGCCAAGCTCATCGACCAGTTGGCGGTTGAGAGCGGCAATGCCCAGCCAGACTTCGCCGGTCGCCACTTCATCGATGTGCAATTGCGGACGGTAGCGGGCAACGAAATCCTTGAACAGCTGATGGGTGATGTCGAGGTCTTCCTGGAACTTCTCCCGGCCCTTTTCGGTGTTCTCGCCGAACACCGTCAGGGTGCGCTTGTATTCACCTGCCGTGAGCACCTCGAAATCAATATCGTGCTTCTTCAGCAAGCGGTTGATATTGGGCAATTGCGCCACCACGCCGATCGAACCGAGCACGGCGAAGGGTGCGCTGACGATCTTCTCGCCGATGCAGGCCATCATGTAGCCGCCGCTGGCGGCGACCTTGTCGATGCAGATGGTCAAGGGAATGCCGGCTTCACGAATGCGCGCCAGCTGCGAAGCCGCCAGGCCGTAGCTATGCACCAGGCCGCCGCCGCTTTCCAGGCGCAGCACCACTTCGTCACGTGGTGTGGCCAAGGTCAACAGCGCAGTAATCTCGTTGCGCAGGCTTTCGGTGGCCGAGGCCTTGATGTCGCCATCAAAGTCGAGAACGAACACCCGGCGTTTCTGCTCGGGCTTTTTCTTCTTCTGTTGCTTCTCGTCCTTCGCCTGCTGCTTGCGCAGCGCCTTGAGCTCGCCTTTGTCGAGCAGGCCCGACTCCAAGCGCTCACGCAGCTCTTTATAGAATTCGTTGAGGCGGGTGACCTGCAATTGCCCACCCGGCTTGCGCCGCCCCTTGCCGCGCAGACCGGCGATGGCCGACAACACCATCAGGATGGCGATCACCAGCGTTGCGGTTTTGGCGAGAAAGCTTGCGTATTCGGCAAGAAACTCCATAATGTCCGGTTGTCCTTTGAATGTGTGAAGATGATGCCATGACTTGTGACGCATTGGAACATGCTTGTGACACCCCGCCAAGTCATCGCTTGGACAGCCTTGCGCGCCCGTGCAGACGCACGCGATAAGGACCCCACCTGTACAGGCATCCGCACACGGGCGCACTCGCTGGCACGCACACGGGCCTACGGGGGTACTTGCGCGGGCTACTGGTGACAGGTGGTCTCACGGAAATTTCTGTCAGTTTTCAAAGGACATCACCGGCCACCTCAAGGGGAACCGAAAGGACCTCTGCAAATACGTCACTGACGACCTCCCCCACTAGCTCAGCGATCAGCTCGCCATGCGCAGCTCCATAAAGGACCGCAACGGCGCCTATCAGTTTCCACGTAGCCTTTGAGGTCAACATGGCCTTCAGGACGGCCAACCATAGTTTCTTGGTGGCCATACCGGGCTCCTACGTGAAATGTGAGATTGAATGTGGGTCATTGCCCTGCGCTTTGCGCGTAGGAGTGTGACTCAGGATGGGCTCAACTGAAGATCCACCAGCGAGGTAGATGCTCAGGTCAGCCCACAAGGCCCGCGAAGGGCCCTATGGGGAACTACGGGTGTTACGGCTTGACGACCACACGGGTAATCAGCGGGAAGTCCACGACCTCGACTTGCAGGCGCTCAGTGGGGTCTTCAGGGTTGGCCAGCTTGATCTTGACCTTGGCCTGAGCCATCACGTCAGCCACACCGGTTACCTCGAAGTCCCAGCCCTGCACGCCCGCGTTACGGCTCGCAAGGACCTTCCACACATCACCGTTCTGGTCATGGCGGAACGACAACGAAGCGAACCCTTTGGGCAGCATGAAGACGCCACGGTCCGACCCAGAATAGAACTGAGTACGGCAGCCCAAGAGGTCCTCAATGGACTCAACGCCAGCACGCTGGGCGGCACGCTCAAGGGTCGCTTGCTCGGTCATGTGCATCAGCAGCACGAAGTCGCCCAAGGAGTTACCGACCGATTGGTTGATGCTCATGGTCAGCGCGTCAATCCAGTCTTCGGCGCGGATAGCCGGAGTGGTGCCCACAATGGTGACCTCCTTGACCTCGGTGCTCGGCGACTTGATGAGGATGTCAGCGATGGTCGAACCACAGGCCTTCTCGAAGTCGGCCAGCATCTTGTCCATCATCTGCGCCACACCGTTGCCGGTGAAGCCAGCGATAACGTGGGCATCCAGCAGGGTGAAGCGGTGCGAGAAGAAGGCAGCGGTATTGGTCGGCTCAGTGAAGATGAAGTCGCCCGCTACGGCCTCCCCTTTGGTGATCTTGGAGCGATCATAGATCGACTGTCGCGGGTCGAACTCGACGTTGCGGTTGACCATGTTGACCAGTTGTACAGAGGTCGGCTCGGTGCCCTTGGGACGGAACTCACAAGGGATCGCATCGGTCGCGTTCTGGGCCCACTCACCACCGTTGAAGAAGTCGTCGATGCCCTCAGCGATGGCCTGAGCGACCACACTGGAATCGGTGGACTGGGCGCTCGTAGATGCCTGAGTGCTGAACTGAAGGTTGCCGCCATTGCCCCACACGGCAGTTTCGTATTTGGTCGGGGCCTGATAGCGGTCACGCTGATCGCGGTGATCGGTGTTCTTGAATGCATTGGACATGAAATTGGTCTCCTGAGATTGGAAATTGAAGTGGTTGCAGACGGCGGGGCTCAGTGGTTGTCGAGCCAATTGCCAGTCGAGAAGTCGCTACGGCCATTAGCTGCACGGATCGCCTGACCCATCTCGCGGTGCTTACGCTCGCGCTCCTCACGAGCGGCACGACGGCGCGCAACGGTGAGCGCGTCTTTGGCGCTGTACGAAGCGAAGCGCTCGGCATGGGCACGCGACTCAGCCAATTGGCGTTCACGCTCCGCACTTGCCTGGGCATGACGGACGTTCACGGCACGGACCACATCAGGGAACGCAGCAGCACTCAGGCCAGCTTCGAGGTACTGCTTAACGATGACCTCTTGGGCTACCTTGTTCGTGCCTGCACCGGCAATCAGACCCGAGAGCATCACACCCTCAGCGAAGGCACGGGTCACTGTCTGGCCTTGGACTTCAACGGTCTCAGGGGTTACGTTTTGGATATTGAGGTTCACGGCGTTGGATCTCCTAAAGGGGACCCATAGATCAAACCTTGCCGCATTGGCGCGCACGGAGACCAGAGACGTAGGAGTACGTCACTCCGGGGCCTCAAGGTTTGTCTATAGGTTCTGGGTTTCAATGGGGTGTCAGGTCGGGTCGGCTGGATGAGCCTTGCGGTGGGGACCTGATGTAAGCCGATGGCGGACGGCTACGGTGTTACTACTGTGATCGGTTGACTGCGGGTCAGCGGAATACGCATTGCGACCATCAGGACCGCATCGAGATGCATGAAGGTGGACGCTACGAGCGACTCCACGAGAGCCGATAGGCCGGGATGGCTGGCCGTCAAGTGCTCGTACAGGGCCGCTACGTCCACGCCGTGGTGACCCTTTGGGGCAATGGCTTGGCGGGCGTAGCGGTCACGCCAGATGGTGCGCAGGGTGACCAGCTTGGTTCGGCTTGCCGGGGTCGTGAAGAACGCGTTGAGCTGCTCGGGGAAGGTCATTGGCGCACCTCCTTGCGTACCCTGCCCCACTGGTCAATGCGGGATGCCTGCGTAGCCCTCTTGGCTTTGGCTTGAGCGGCCTTCGTTTCGGCTACCCTCAAGTTGACCTCTTGAGCTTTCCCGCGCAGCCAGTCGAGGCCACGAGGTTTGACCCTCCAGCCTTCACGATTCCCGAAGTCCGATGAGACTTTTACGAATGCCCCAACTTCAAAGCCACGCTTACGAGGTCGCGGGGAGCCTTCACGGCTACCGAAGTCGTCCACTGGATAGGCAAAAGCGTTCATGGCGACCAACGCGTCAAGGGCAAGACGAGGCTGCTGAATGCCAGCGACCCGGCAAGCCTCAGTCCACGTCAGACCTGCGCCTCGTGCCTTCATGTCGAGTGCCGAAGCTTTGGGCATGTTGGCAGCCAGTGCGGCGTCCTTGGCCTTAGCGTCACGGATGGCGCTGTTACGCATGGCCACGAAGGCACCGGCCACCATCAGGTAGAACTCAGTGGAGACCCACATGGCATAGGCGATGGCGCCCAGCTCATCAGCGAAGGACCCCACCTTATCCACCTTGTGGAAATTTCCACAAGACAGCAGTCGGTTCGATACTTCGTTATCCCATTGGCCCGGCCTCTTAGACTCGGGAAGGTTCAAGGTCTGATGGATCTCGTTGAGGCTCCACAGGCCCTCAGCGCTCGGCTTGAAGGTGTGCCCCTCAATCACGATAGGCAGTAGGTCGGCTTGGTTGTTGTCGATCAGCATGGTGTTCGTTTTCCTTTCGGTAGCGCCCTCCAAGTTCGCACCCACAGCCAGCCATCCAGACCCCGAACAAGGGAACCGGCTGTGGCATGGAAGGCGCTATCGGAAAGACTGGATTATTGAAGTGCCCAGCGACGGGCGAAGGTGAAGCACAACAGGATGAAGACCATTATTTGGCCCTCCCTGTCTACGTGAGGGTTTTTGCGTAGAGGTGGGCGCAGACCCTCTCTTATGGGCTCTCGCTGCGATCATGGGTCGAGGTTGATGGGATGGTGAAACCCTATACCTTTATGTCCGACACAACGAGAGACCATAAGAGAAGGACTTAAAGTCCACTTTACGATAACTTAAAGTATTATTTCTTTTAAGATCAATCTATAAAGAATAACAACTCAAAGTCCACATAAAGTAACTCGTATAGAGGTCTTTAAGTTAAAAGGCCCCTGTACTGCGCGATCAGTGATAGGAGGCCCAAACCTATCAAGGGTCATTCCACACACGAAGGTGGTCAGACAGAATCGCTACAGTGGACCCAGATGCTGGTCCCAGAGATCCCGTTAGGGCTCTGCTTGGTGGTCGTATCGGTCTGGGTATAAGCCACTGTCCGAGGTACGCCTTGCCCGTAGCGGGCCACCTTGGAGGTGACCTTACGGCATCTTGCAGGGGACGCCACGGCGGTGTGGTCTCTCCCTGTCTACGTGAGGGTTTTTAATTTCGTATCCGTCGTGACCGTATTTGGCCCTTCGGTCACGCCCTGCCTGTGCGATTGGGTTCGATGACCCAGCAGCGTTGTACTTGCCGGTCTTGCGGATGGTCGGGAGGACCTCTTCGGTGACCCATTTGCGGAAGGGTACGGACTGGGGCGCGTGACCTCGCAGGAGCATTCCGTACACTTCCGGTTCACCGAACATCACGGTGTTGGAGCGCATCCGCTTGCCGTGAATGTCGAGCGGGAGACTGATGCAGTTTTGTTGGATCAGTGTGGCGAGGTTCTGACCGGCACCGAGGTGGTTCCGGGCGCTTCGGATCGACTCAGCGGGATGCTTCAAGCCAGCAGCCCGTGCCACTTGGGTCGCCACAAACAACAGCTCGTGCTCGGGGTGACCCACGAGGACATCCAGTTCGATGCCCATACGAGTCAGAAAAAGATCTTGTAAAGACCGAACAGCCCAAGGGCAACAAAAACATAGAAGACGATTTGCACGCCTTTCTGGGTGACTTTCTTATTGATAACTCCAAGCTCATCAAAAAAGTGCGACACGAAAGCATTAGAGTCAATGTCGATCTGCTCGCCTGTTTCCCAGAAGGCCGCCACTGCCTCACCATGCTTGATACGAGCGAGATTAGCGGTTCTTTCGTTACCGTCATCAAGTTGAAGCTGGTCCTGAATAAAACACTGCCAAGCCATGATGCGAGCGGTTTTCTCCCCGAGAGAAGGGAGCCGATCAACAACAGCAGCTCTCTCGTGCAGCTCCTTGTTTACTTTTTCAATTCCATAAAGGTCAAGGTTTCTCATAGCGCCTCCATTCGAAACCTTGATGATATCACTTAGCTACCCGCATCCGATCAACCTAACGGACCAGCTCCAACGCCTCACGGAGTCGCCCAAGGTCTACCCCGCTGCCCTTCCCGTAAAGGTCGTAGGTGATCGACCCGCTGCTGTGCCCGAGAATCTCCTGACTCACGCCCAAGAGCACCCCTTCGACCTTCAGGTCAGACGCCATCGAGTGACGCAGGGAGTGGAACGACAGACCTTCGCCCGTTACGGTGCCCAGTAGGTCCCGTATGACGGTATTGAGCTGGGCCGAGAACCCCGACATGGACATCTTGAAGATACGGCCATTGGTCCCCGCAAGGGCCTTCAAGGTCGCCTCAGGAATACCAACCAGCGGGACGATACGGCGACTGTAAGAGTTCTTTAGGGTCTTGCCGTTGTCGTCGTTGATCGAGACAGCCCACTGACCATCCTCGCCTTGGATGAAGTCACAGCCATGCAACTGGTGGATTTCACCTATACGGGCCCCAGTGGCCACGCCAAGGGCCAGAGCGCGCCCTTTCCAGTCATCGCGCAGGTGACCTGTAGAGCACGCACGGGTCAGTTCTTTGATCTGCCCAGCGGTGAACGCTTGTCGCTCACTCTCAGCCCCTTTGGCAATGTTCAACTTCTTAGCGAAGTCACGGTCGATAAGGCCCGTAGCGACTCCCCAAGCGGTCAAGGTGCCCACCGTGGTCAGAAGCTTGTTCACGGTCGAGGGCTTACGGTCCACCAACAGGGCATCCCGTAGCCTGACCATATCGGCGCGTGTATGGCTGCGCATGTCGAGACCTTCACCCAAGAGGGTCGCTACGGTCTTAGCGGAACTGGTCAGGTTCTTCACAGTTGCCGGTGCCATGTCGCCGCCACGCTCGACCATGTAGGCGTCGAAGAGGTCCATGTAGGCCACGGCCTTGGAGCCAGCTTCACAGGCGCTCAGCGATGCCGTAGCGGGAACTTGAGGGGCACTTACAGATAAGGAGACAGAGAGGCCTGAATCCCTATTGGTCAGCTGATCCTGATAGCCCTTACCTATTGGATCTCCCAGCGGCCCCTCCAGCAGGTCCACGAGCGGACCCACATTCCCCTCCACGCGGTCCCTGTGAGCCCTCAGAACCTGATAGGCAAGCTTCAAGGCCTTCGCTTGGGCCACGGTAAGGGAAGCGCTGTGCTCAGCCTCAGCGAGGCCTTCAGCAAGGTCAGACAGGACCAGCCCGTACACATCACCTTGCGGCTGCTCCAGTGCATTCACGGCGATATCGCGCAGGTGCTCGGTCAGTTCCTCAAAGGTGGCTTCAGGGTTATCGAGGTGGAATGCCTTCAGCGCGGTCAGCATGGCGTGAGAGGTGGACATAGCGGTGGCTCGGTGACTGGTCTTCAAGGCAAGCGTGTAGGACCTGTGCGAGCCCAGCAGGCGCACACGGAGACTGAAGAGACCTTGTGGTCCTCGGCGGTACACATAGGCCTTAGCGAGGGTAGTAGTTGTGACAGGTTGTGACGCGGCTGGTGTGCTCAAGGGTCAATGTCCAGTGGTTGCGGGCCCCCAGACAGTTGGCAAGAAACTCCACGTTGACTCCTTGATAGACCAGCGCCAGACAGGCACGAAATGCTTGCAGCATACCGGGCTGCCTGGGCTGCTGCCAGCCATCGACAACGCCGGCAACACAGTTCAAACGACCTTTTCAAACGCTTGTATGTTTTTTCGTTGACAGCCTTGGCAGGGCATCCTAACCTCGCTGCAACCTCCAACCGGGCCGGACAACTTCGTGGGCAACCTCTACCTGATCCGACATGGCCAAGCCTCTTTCGGTGCCGCCGACTACGACGTCCTCTCGGCCGTAGGCGAGCGTCAGAGCCTGGCGCTGGGCGAGCACCTCGGCCAACTCGGGCTGCGCCTGGATCGTTGCGTCGCTGGCAGCCTGCGCCGCCAACAGGATACCGCCCGCCTGGCACTGCAAGCCTTGCACGCCAACGGCAGCCAGGCCCCTGCCATCGAGACCGACCCGGCCTTCAACGAATTCGATGCCGACGGGGTGATTCGCGCCCTGCTCCCCGGCCTGCTGGCCGATGAGCCCGAAGCTTTGCACGTACTGCGCAACGGTGCGCAGAACCGCAGTGAGTTCCAGCGCCTGTTCGCCTTGATGGTACAGCGCTGGCACGCGGGCGAGCATGCCCACGACGACAACCTGGAAACCTGGCAAGCCTTCACTGGCCGGGTGGGTGACGGGCTGCAGCGGTTGCTCGACAGCGCTGCCAGCGGTGAAAACATCGCCCTGTTCACCTCGGGTGGCACCATTGCCGCCCTGCTCCACCTGACTTGCGCAATCACACCGGCTCAGGCCTTCGCCCTGAACTGGCAGATCATCAACACGTCGCTCAGCCACCTGAAGTTCCGTGGCCGTGACGTGGTACTGGCCTCCTTCAACAGCCAAGCCCACGTGCAGCTGCTGAGGGCGCCGGAGCTCATCACCTACCGATGAGCCCGGCCTGTTTTGTCCCTGCGGACTTGAATATCACTTAATAAGGAAAACACCATGAGCGATGTAGCAAAAGCCGTCGAGGCAATGAAAGCGAAATTCAACCCCGCCGCTGCCGCCGGCCTGGACCTGGTGTTCGGCTTCAACATCACCGACGAAGACAAGCACTACGCGCTGCTCGTCAAGGATGGCACCTGCGAGATCCAGGAAGGCGAAAACGCCGACGCCAACTGCACCCTGGTGCTGGACAGCGAAACCCTCAAGGGCATCGTCAGCGGTGACACCGATGGCATGCAGGCCTTCATGGGCGGCAAGCTGCGCGTCGAAGGCGACATGATGCTGTCGATGAAGCTCAGCGAGCTGTTCCCGGCCTGATCGGCAACGCGAACTGCGAATGAAAAAACCGAAGCGTCCTGCGCTTCGGTTTTTTTTTGCCTGCCCAGCATCAAGGCCATTGATCGCCCGGCAACACCCCGACCAATAAGCGCCTGGCACGCTTGTACCAACAGCCATGGGAAATTAGATTAGCCAATAGTCCTTGCTATTGATCATAAGGAAATCGCATGACGATCACCGATCAGTCCACCCAGGTCCGCCCCGGCGAAGAACTCGATGCCGCCGTCATCGATCCCTATCTGAAGGATCACATTCCCGGCCTTGAAGGCCTGCCGACCATCAGCCAGTTCCCTGGTGGCGCCTCCAACCTTACCTACCTGCTGGCCTACCCGCAGCGGGAATTCGTGCTGCGCCGCCCGCCGTTCGGGCACAAGGCCAAATCGGCCCATGACATGGGCCGCGAATTCCGCATCCTCAACCGCCTCAACGAAGGCTTCCCCTACTGCCCCAAAGCCTACGTGCACTGCACCGACGAATCGCTGATCGGCGGTGAGTTCTATGTGATGGAGCGGGTCAACGGCATCATCCTGCGTTCGGATATCCCGGTCGAACTGAGCCTGGCCCCTGCCCGCACCGAAGCCCTGTGCAAGAGCTTCATCGACCGTTTGGTCGAACTGCACCAAGTGGACTACAACGCCTGCGGGCTGGCCGACCTGGGCAAGCCGGAAGGCTATGTGCAACGCCAGATCGAAGGCTGGGCCAGCCGCTATGAAAAGGCCCTGACGCCCGATGCGCCGCGCTGGGAGCAAGTCATTGCCTGGCTGCGCGAAAAAATGCCGGCCGACCACCCGCGCCCTGGCATCGTGCACAACGATTACCGCTTCGACAACGTCATCCTCGACAGCAACAACCCCATGCGCATCATCGGCGTGCTGGACTGGGAGATGGCCACCATTGGCGACCCACTGATGGACCTGGGCAACAGCCTGGCCTACTGGATCGAGGCCAGCGACCCGGCACCGGTGCAACTGATGCGCCGCCAGCCCAGCAACGCACCGGGCATGCTGACCCGCCAACAGTTCGTCGACTACTACGCCGAGCGTGCAGGTATCACGCTCGACAACTTCGACTTCTATTACTGCTATGGCCTGTTCCGCCTGGCCGGCATCGTGCAGCAGATCTACTACCGCTTCTTCCACGGCCAGACCCAGGACAAACGCTTCGCCCAGTTCATCCACATGAACCGCCTGCTGGAGCACATGAGCCTGCAACTGATCGACAAATCCCGCCTGTAAACCCGGCAGCGACAGACAACAAGGAATACAAGCATGTCCAAGACCCAGCTGTTCGACCTCGATGGCAAGATCGCCTTCGTCTCCGGCGCCAGCCGCGGCATCGGTGAAGCCATCGCCCACCTGCTGGCCCAGCAGGGCGCCCATGTGATCGTCTCCAGCCGCAAGCTCGACGGCTGCCAGCAGGTGGCCGAGGCGATCATCGCCGCTGGCGGCAAGGCCACCGCGGTGGCCTGCCACATTGGCGAGATGGAGCAGATCCAGCAGGTGTTCGCCGGGATCCGCGAGCAGTTCGGCCGCCTCGATATCCTGGTCAACAACGCCGCCACCAACCCGCAGTTCTGCAATGTGCTGGACACCGATCTGGGCGCCTTCCAGAAGACCGTCGACGTGAACATCCGCGGCTACTTCTTCATGTCGGTGGAGGCCGGCAAGCTGATGCGCGAGCACGGCGGCGGCAGCATCATCAACGTGGCCTCGATCAACGGCGTGTCGCCCGGCCTGTTCCAGGGCATCTACTCGGTGACCAAGGCGGCGGTGATCAACATGACCAAGGTGTTCGCCAAGGAGTGCGCACCCTTCGGCATCCGCTGCAACGCCCTGCTGCCGGGCCTCACCGACACCAAGTTCGCCTCGGCACTGGTAAAGAACGACAGCATCCTCAACGCCGCCCTGCAACACATCCCGCTCAAGCGCGTGGCCGACCCGAGCGAAATGGCCGGCGCCGTGCTGTACCTGGCAAGCAGCGCGTCCAGCTACACCACCGGCACCGCACTGAATGTCGATGGCGGTTACCTGTCCTGAGGCTCAACCCTTGAGCGCCTGCAGCGTGTAGCTCAGCGGCAGGCGCCAGGGGGCTTCGATCAGGCGCCACTCACCGTCGGCGCCCCTTTCCATCTGCCCCGGCAACGCCTCCCAGGGGATGCTCTGGTGCTCCTCAAGGGCGGTCAGCCGCAGGCCATTGCCCAGCAGTGCGCTGATCACCTCGCCCAGCCCATGGTTCCACTCGTGGGTTTCGGTCTGGGCCAGCGCCTGGTCGGTGTCCACGTAGGTCTGGTCGCTGTGCCACACCGTGGGCGCTTCACGCTCGAAATACGGGTAGTCCAGTTGCAGCCGGTCCTGATGGTCCTCGTTGACTGCCATCAACATCGGATGGCCATCGCGCAGGAACAGGCGTCCGCCCGGCTTGAGCAAGGCCGCCACCGTGCGCGCCCAGCGCTCGATATCAGGCAACCAGCACAAGGCGCCGATGCCGGTGTAGACCAGATCGAAGCTGCCTACCGGCAGCACCTGCTCGGCACGATAAACGTCCGCCTGCACGTACTCGATGCTCGCGCCGCAGCGCCCGGCCAAACTGCGCGCCTGCGCCAGCGACGCCGCCGAGAAATCCAGGCCCCAGGCCTGGGCACCCAGCCGAGCCAGCGATAGGGTATCGGTACCTATATGGCATTGCAGGTGCACCGCGCGCAAACCGCGAAGCTCGCCCAGCCTCGGCAGGTCGAAACGCACGACCTCGGACAGGTGCCCGGGGTCGCGGACGAATGTCTCGACTTCATAATCCTTCGAGGCCGCGTGCAGCGGCGCGCGCTCATCCCAACTGGCGCGATTGAGTTCCAGTGATCGGCTCATGCGGTACATCCCTGTCCTGATGGAGTCAGACGCCACGTTAACCGCCACTGCGCCGCCACGGCAACACCCGTCAACCTGAGGTTGACAGCTCGGGTATACTGCGGTCTTCGGCCCTCGCCCAAGGATCCAGCGCCCATGACGGAAAACAGCTTCGCCTTTCGCCTCAAGGAACTGCTCGAACACCACAAGCTGACCCTGCAAGCGGTTGGCACGGCCCTGGGGATATCGCGCACGGCGGTGCACAAATGGACACGCGGCGGCGAGATCGACTACGACAACCTGCGCAAGCTGGCGGACTTTCTCAAGGTCAACTGGATCTGGCTGCGTTACGGCGAGGAAGCCCTGCACAGCGTGCAGCAGGCCGAGGTGGTCGAGCTGCCGATGACCGATGTGCGCCGACGCTACACCGCCGAGATCATGGAGAGCGAAATGCGCATGAAGCTGGCCCAGGAAGGCGCGCGCATCGTCACCTGGGAGTGGAATCTGGTCAGCGACGAGGTCACCTACTCACCCAACGTCGAGGCGGTGTATGGCTGGCCGGTACGGCGCAACGAGGATTTCTGGGCCCATATCCACGCCGACGACGCCCGCGACATGCAGGGCATGTACGCCCAGGCGGTCGCGCAAGGCACTGGCTGCGAGTGTGATTTTCGCATCACCCGTCCCGATGGCAGCGAGCGCTGGATCGCCTCGCGCGCGACGGTGCTGCAGGATAGCGTCGGGCGCCCGGTGAAAATGGTCGGCATCAGCATGGACAACACCGAGCGCAAGGTCGCCGAAGAACACCTGCGCCAGAGCGAGGAACGCTTTCGCGCGATCTTCGAACTGGCCTGGGGGGCATTGGCCTATATCGACCCGGACGGCACCTGGCGACGGGTCAATGGTGGCCTCTGCGAATTGCTGGGCTACAGCGAGGCCGAGCTGTATGCCATGACCTTCCAGCAGTTGACCCACCCCGACGACCTGCCGGGCAACCTCGTGCTGCTAGGGCGCATGCTGGCCGGCGAAATCGAGCGCTATGAAGTGGAAAAACGCGTGCGGCACAAGGATGGCCGCTTTATCTGGGTGCGCGCGCGCACTTCGCTGCAACGGCATGCCGATGGCCAGCCGGAACATCTGATCAGCGTGTTCGAGGACATCGGTGCCGAGCGCGAAGAGCATGAACGTTTGCAGGCGCATATTGCCGGGCTGGAGGCGCGGCTGCGCTAAGCGCAGCCTTACAGGCAGGTCGCCGCTGCCGCCCGGCGCTGCAGGGCCATGCCGTCGTTGTGCTGGGCGTAGTAGTCCACCCGCGTGCCGCCGGCCTGGGCGTAGACATCGACGAACGATTCCGCCTCGCGGGTATACACGGTGAAACCGCCCGCCTTGCGCGCTTCAAGGTAGCCGCTGGCATCCACGCCAAAGGTCTTCTCTTCCTGCCAGCTGAACTGGATGCACTGGGCGACCACATCCGGGGTCTTGTGCGAGTCCAGGCGCGCGGTCGGCGCGCCGGTACGCGCTGCCTCCATGGTCGACGACGCACAGCCCACCAGCAGCAGCGCCACAGTCATCGGCAGAATCGCTCGCATGTTCCATCCTCGGGACAAAAAAGAACGCGACTCTAGCACGGCAAACCAGGGTTCGGCGTCTGTCCCGAACTGATTCAGTACCAACCATGCGCACGACGTTTCGTCCATCCGCCCTGGCCTGGATGCCGCTTATCGCCAGGGCACCAATATTTTGCGGGGTAAAGAAACCAAATCGATCGACCAAGGTCTCAGCGAGTACCCGGTAAACCTTTACCGATCAAGGACCTATATCGTGATGACTCGCCTCGCAAGCCTTTCGCTGATCACCGCCGTGCTACTGCTTGGCGGCTGCTACAGCCACCACTACCACGACGATGATGATGGCTGGCGCGACGGTGATCGCGGCCACCGCCATCACCACCGCCATGATCGCGATGACGACGACGATCGCCAGTACCGTGACCGCTACCAGCGCTGAAGCGTCTTCCCAACCTTGATTCGCCGCCCGCAAGGCGGCACCCCACCCTGATGATTCCTCTGAGGTTCACAACATGCGTCTGACTCTGCCTTCCCTCGCCCTCGGCCTGCTGCTCTGCCAGGGTGCTTTCGCCGGTGACGGTACCGCGGCCATCGGCGGCGGCCTGGGCGGCGCCTTGGGTAACGTGGTCGGTAAACAGATCGGCGGCAGCACCGGCGCCGCCATCGGCGCAGGCCTGGGCGGCGCGGCAGGCAGTGCCGTCGGCGCACGCAAGGGCAACCGCACCGAAGCAGCCATTGGTGGCGGCCTGGGTTCGGCAGGCGGCTCGCTGATCGGCGGCAAGCTCGGCGGCTCCAATGGTTCGACCATCGGCGCGGGCCTGGGCGGTGCGGCCGGTGGCGCCATCGGCAACCACATGGGTGACAGCAACCGCAAGCACAAGCACCGTCACTGATCGACCGCTGACACCCTCGCGGGCGGTGCAGGCTTGTTACATGGCCGCACCGCCCGCGATCGTTTCGCCCGGCAAAACATTGCAGCACGTCAACGACGCATTCGCGTCAAGCTGCCACACTAGGGCCATCGCTTTTCGCGCCCTTGTGTGAAGGAACACCCCCTCCCCATGAACCAAGAGTTGCTCTGGGTCCTCGGCCTGCTGGCCGTCGTCGTCGTGCTGTTCATCATCAACCGCCCACGCATGGACGTGGTTGCGTTGCTGGTGATCCTCATCCTGCCGCTCACCGGCATCCTTACCGTGGACCAGGCCCTGGCCGGTTTCAGTGACCCCAACGTGGTACTGATCGCTGCACTGTTCGTGATCGGCGAAGGCCTGGTACGCACCGGCATCGCCTACCGGATCGGCGAATGGATGAGCGAGCGCGCCGGCAACAGCGAGGCGCGCCTGCTGGTGCTGCTGATGGTGGCGGTGGCCGGGCTGGGCTCGGTGATGAGTTCCACCGGGGTGGTGGCGATTTTCATCCCGGTGGTGCTGAGCATTGCCGCGCGCCTGAAGCTCTCACCCAGCCGGCTGATGATGCCGCTGAGCTTCGCCGGGTTGATCAGCGGCATGCTCAGCCTGGTGGCCACGCCACCCAACGTGGTCGTGCACAGCGAGCTGATGCGCCACGGGCAAAGCGGCTTCGGCTTTTTCAGCTTCACCCCGTTTGGCCTGGTGGTGCTGGTACTAGGCATCGGCTACATGCTGCTGACCCGCCACTGGCTCAATGGCGAAGTGCGCAAGGATGGCCGGGTGGAAACCCGCCGCACCCTGCTCGACCTGGTGCTGGACTACAAACTCAACGGCCGCGAACGCCGCCTGCGCATTCGCCCGCACTCGCCGCTGATCGGCCATACCCTGGGCGAACTGGAACTGCGCACTCGGCATGGCGCCAACGTGGTCGGCATCGAACGCCAGCACAAGTTCACCACCCGGGTGATCGCCGCCGACTCGGGCACCGTGCTGCAGCAGGGCGATATCCTGCTGCTCGACCTGTTCGCCAACCGCGACGACCTGCGCAGCCTGTGCCAGACCATGCAACTGGAGCCGCTGCACTTCAAGGCGGCCTACTTCATTGACCAGTCCCAGGAACTGGGGATGGCGGAAGTGTCGCTGCCGCCAGGCTCGCAACTGATCGGCAAGAGCATCCTCGAACTTGCGTTCCGTACCCGCTACGACCTCAACGTGGTGGGGCTGCGGCGCGACCAGCTGGCCATCGAGGAGCAACTGGTCGAAGAAAAGCTGCGCCTGGGCGACACCTTGCTGGTAGTCGGCCCGTGGAAAGCGGTGCGCCAGCTGCAGGCCAAGCCCCGCGACTTCCTGGTGCTGAGCCTGCCGGCCGAGATCGACCAGGTGGCACCCGCAAGCGCCCGGGCGCCTTATGCCTTGCTGAGTCTGGCGGTGATGGTCGGGTTGATGGTCAGTGGCCTGGTGCCCAACGTGCTCGCCGCGCTGATCGGCTGCCTGCTGATGGGCGCGGGGCGCTGCATCGATATGAACAGCGCCTATCGCGCCATCCACTGGCAGAGCCTGGTGCTGATCGTCGGCATGTTGCCGTTCGCCCTGGCGCTGCAGAAGACCGGCGGCATCGACCTGGCGGTGGGCGCCCTGGTGAGCCTGCTCGGCGATGCTGGGCCAAGCGCGATCCTCGCCTGCCTGTTCGCCGTCACCGCAGTCATCGGCCTGTTCATTTCCAACACCGCCACGGCGGTATTGATGGCGCCGGTGGCCATCAGCACCGCGCAACAGCTGGGCATGTCGCCCTACCCGTTCGCCATGACGGTCGCGCTCGCGGCATCGGCTGCGTTCATGACCCCGGTGTCGTCACCCGTCAACACCCTGGTGCTGGGCCCCGGGCAGTATCGCTTTGCAGACTTCGTCAAGGTCGGGGTGCCGTTCACCTTGCTGGTGATGCTGGTGACCGTGCTGATGGTGCCGTGGGTTTTTGGCTTGTAATCTGACACAGTATTCAGGAAATTCCCGGCGAATTGACATCAATTGGCGACTTGAAACAAACTGACGCGACTTTGCCCCAGGTGCCTACGGCCGTTTTCCTGGATTCCGTCCTCGCTTGTCGGTCGAGCTTATGGTGTCTCCAGTTCCGTCGCGCCTGCTGCCTTTAGCCATCCTGTTCGGCTTGACGCTCGCCCTGACACTTACGGGTATCCTGGCCAGGCCGATCGAATCCCTGTCGCTGTTCTGGCCGGTCAACGCCGTGCTGGCCGGGGTCTTGCTGCGCAACCCGCGCCAGGCCACAGTGCTCGGCTTCGGCCTGATCTACCTGGGGATGGTCGCTGCCGACCTGGTCACCGGCTCCGCCTGGCAACCGGCCCTGTGGTTCAACCTGTGCAACCTCGGCGCCATCCTCAGCATCTGGTACCTGATGGCCCGTTTGCCACGGCTTCACAGGCGCCTGCGCACACCCCACGGCACCCTGTGCCTGTTCGGCGCCTGCGCTGTCGGTGGCATGGTGGCCGCCAGCCTGGCCTGCGTCATGGCCGCGCCGTGGTTCGAGCAGTCATTGCGCGCCACCTGGCTGGCCTGGTTCAGCGAGCAGTTCTCCACCAGCGTATTGGTCCTGCCGGTACTGCTCACCGCCCCCTCGCCCCGCGCCTTCACCCGCAGCGGCAGCCAGCCAATCTCCATGGCCCCCCTGCTGGTGTTGCTGGCCTCGTTGGCATTGAGCATCTTCTTCGGCGGGCCTGGGGCGATTGCCTTCCCGATCGCCGCCCTGCTGTGGTGCGCCTTGAGCTACTCGCCTTTTCTCGTTTCGTTGCTGACCCTCACTGCCGGCAGCACCTTGATCGTTGCCGTGGCGCAGAACCTCATGCACTTCAGCGTGCCGCAGAGCGAGCCGGGCGTGACCACCTTGATGTCGGCACGCCTGGGCATCGCCATGCTGGTGCTCGGCCCGCTGGTGGTGGCCTGCGTGAGCAATGCCAACCGCAGCCTGATGGCGCGCATGGCGCACCAGGCCACCATCGACCACCTCACCGGCACCCTCACCCGCAGCGCCTTCACCCGCCGCGCCAACGGCCTGCTCGACAGCCGTCAGCAGCAGGCTCCGGCCCTGCCGTTGACCCTGATGATGCTCGACATCGACCATTTCAAGACCATCAATGACCGCCACGGCCACGCGGTGGGTGACCTGGTACTGCGCCAGTTTGCCGACACCCTGCAGGACCAGTTGCATGACGGCGAGCTGTTCGCCCGCCTGGGTGGCGAAGAGTTCGCCATTGTCGTCCCGGGGCTGGCTCCGGAGTTGGCCAGGTTCACTGCCGAACGCCTGCGCCGTGCCGTCCAGGACCTGCAGTTCGCCCAGGCCGGGCAGCGCCTGCAGATCACGGTCAGTATCGGCATCGCTGGTTGCAGCAGTGACGTTGCCGCGCCCAGCCTCGACGTGCTGCTGGCCAGGGCCGATCAGGCGCTGTACCGCGCCAAGGCCCACGGCCGCAATCGTATCGAGCTGGACGAAGCCCAGCGCCAGATAGTGGTCTGACTCAGCCGCTGAACAGGTCCCAGCTCAGCTTGGCGATCAGCACACAGAGCAGGATCAGGAACAACCCGCGCACGAACCCCGCCCCCTTGCGCACCGCCAGCCAAGTGCCCGTCAGCGCGCCAAGGATATTGAACAGCGCCATCGGCAGGGCAATCGCCCACAGCACATTGCCCGAAGGAATGAAGAACACCAGTGCCGCCAGGTTGGTGGCAATGTTGACCAGCTTCGCCGAGGCCGAGGCATGCAGGAAGTCGAGGGCGAAGAAGCGAATGAACAGGAAGATCAGGAAACTGCCGGTACCCGGCCCGAACAAGCCGTCATAGAAACCGATGGCGCCACCGATCAACACCGCCAGGCATTGCTCCTTGCGGCCGATGACGGTGGGCTTGTGCAAGGTACCGAAGTCCTTCTTGCAGAAGGTGTAGACGGCCATCAGCACGATCATCGCCAGCACCATCGGCCGCATCACGCTGGCCGGCACCAGCGACACCGTGGCCGCGCCGCAGAACGACATGACGAAGGCGCTCAGCGCCGCCGGCACGATCAGCCCCCAGTCCAGCTGCACCTTGCGGATGAACGAACGCGCGGCAAAGCTGGTGCCACAGACCGACGCCAGTTTGTTGGTACCCAGCAACGCGGCCGGCTGGGCAGTGGGCAACACGTTGAACAGGGCCGGGATCTGGATCAGCCCGCCGCCACCCACGGCGGCGTCGATCAGGCCAGCGGCGAAGGCAAACAGCGAAAGCAGGGCGATATCCATCATGTCGGCAGTCCAGGCGGCAATAAGCAGGCCGCCAGACTAATCAAAGCGCCGCGCTTGTGTTGAAATGCCACGTTGCGAAAACTGCAACGAGGAAAAGCCCATGGCCCTGGACATGCTGCGTGAGATCCAAGCATTCGTCAGCGTTGCGCACAAGCGCAGCTTCGTCAGCGCAGCCCGCGCCCTGGGCCGCTCCCCCAGCGCCGTTACCCGCGCGGTGCAGGCGCTGGAAGATAACAGCGGTGCCAAGTTGTTCAACCGCAGCGCCAGCACCGTGACCCTCACCGAAGCCGGCGAACGCCTGCTGCCCCATGCCGAGCGCTTGCTGGATGTGCAACGCGATGCCGCCGACGAACTGGCCGCGCTGGCGGGCAGCGCGCAGGGTTGGATCCGCCTGGCCGCACCCGAGGTTCTGGCCCAGCAGGTACTGCCGCAGGTACTGGCCGAGTTCTCCAGGCGTCATCCACAGGTGACCCTCGATGTGCAGTTCAGCGACCAGGCGCTCGACCCGCTGCTGGGCAAGCTCGACTTCGTCATCCGCGGCGCATTCCCCCAGTCCAGCGAGCTGATCGGCTACCCGCTGTGGAGCTACCGTCGACACCTGTATGCCAGCCCGCAGTACCTGGTTCGCGAAGGCACACCCCAGGGGCTGGAGGATCTGGAGCGGCACGCGCTGATCCTGCACACCGCGCCACGCATCCTCAAGGCCTGGCACTTCTGCCGCGAGGGGCACATCACCAGCCTGCGGCCACAACCACGGTTGCGCCTGGGTTCAGGTGTCGCGGTGCTGCAAAGCACCCTGGCCGGCGCTGGCATCGCCCGGCTGGCCGATTGGCTGGCCGAACCCGAGGTGCGCGCCGGGCGCCTGGTGCGGGTCTGCGCCGCTTACCACCTGACCTCCAGCAGCGGCCAGGACCCGCAGATGCATGCGCTGTACCCGACAGGCGACGTGCCGGCGCGGGTACGCGAGCTGCTGCAGGCCCTGCGCGCCGCGCGTCCGTGAGCACAAAAACAGAGGGTGAAAACGCTGTTCACTTTCTGCTCAATTTGACAGAGGCCACGGACTACAAGGCCCAGAGAACTTTATCCACAGACCTACCCACGTTTTTTGTGGACAGTTTCAGCAACGCTTGCAGGATTTATCTGAGCTTGAGCAACGCCGTATTGGCCAACCTGACCATTTCGATCCATTCACTTGCACTGATCACTCCAGAATGCTCCAACGCTTCGGCACTGCGCAGCGCCTGATCGTAGTCCTCCTCATGCAGGATGCCCTCTGCGAGATAGCGACTGCGCCACTCCAGCATCGCTGCAGTGTCTTTCTTGCATTCCATAGTGCGTATTGTCTCCAAGGCAAGTGATCGGCCCGTGTTCCCGGGCCCTTTTTACGGGGGCGGGAGAGTACACGAGCACCTTGCACTTGAGAATGACTTGCAGCTACCGCCTGTCTAGACGACTGCGGCAAATGGCCAAGGGCCGGAGGGAGAAAATCGAGCCCGCCTTGGTGCCAGACGGGCTGAGGGATGAAGCGCGGGTTTTCAACCTGGCGGAATGGTACCCAGCAAACCGATCATGATAGTCAGCAGCAGAAAACCACCCAGGAACAGAGCAAGCTTGCCCATCGGAACCTCTACAGTGTGATGACGGAACAGCGGGGCCGGCCGATGCGGGTGCAGAGCAGCACAACCGGCCCGGCATTTGCCGGTTCGCAAGCGCCGGGCCTGGAAGGTATTGTCGGCTCGGCGCTGATACGGTTACAGATTCAGGTTCGTGGAAAAAAAGCAGATCAGATGATCTTTCAGCAGCCCAGCAAGCGCAGTTTCTCCTGGGGCAACCAGCCCAGTTCGCCGTTGCGCAAGTTGCGGCACCACAGCCAGCCGTTCAGTGGCCGCAGGCCCTCGACCTGCTGGCCCGGGTCGATGTCCAGCTCATGGGCGCAATAAGCCTCCACCGCCCTGCCCCGGTCGACGCCGATCCGCTCGATCACCTGCGCCGGTACCCAGCCCGGCGCCTGCCCGCTGCAACTGCACAGGTACCAGTCCTGCCAAGGTTCCTCGCCCTCATAGCGCTGACCGATGTCCAGCAACGTGCCGCCAGCGAAGGTGATAGGGGTGGGGTATTCGCTGCGGTGGTGCTCTATCACGACGTACTTCACATGCCTCTCCCTGGCGGTGAAAAGCGTCGATGCTAGCAGAAACCGCCAACGCGGGATCGCCGGGGCCGGCAACTTCCCGCGCAAGTCAATTGCAACATATCGTTTCGACCCATTCGAAGACGTCCTACGGCGTCAGGTTCATAATCGACGCTGCGTGTATGGCTTAAGCCCAACCATGCCAAGGCTTCTGGCGCGACCGTTGGGGGACACCCAAAAAATAAGCCCTGATCTATTCGTAGGACCAATCTGAATGTTCTGTAGCCGACTTATCGCCAATTCAGGAAGCGTGTATGAATGATCAGTATTGGCACGCGGAATGAGCTGATACCTTCATTGGCACTAACAACGGCAAGGAGGCCCTTCATATGAGATCGACATGGATCAGTACCACACCTCCGCCCTCGCCCTGCAAAAACATCTGCTGAACCTGCGCCAGGAGCTGGTGCGGTTGAAGGCAGACGGCCAACTGGAAAAGGCAGATCACCTCGCCGGGTTGATCGCGCATATCGAACTGACGCTGGCTGACATGGCCTCCCCCTTCAGGTCACCGACGTTGCAGTGAACACAGGGGCTGGGCGAGCGTTTGGCCATGATGGTGGCAACCTAGGGCTCACCCTCAGGCACCAGGAAGATCCGACACGTGCACGACGCACTCGATAGTTTACTAAGCGCGATTGGCAGCATTTTCGAAGCCATCGGCAATCTCTGTAATGCACTGCTCAACTGGCCAAGTTTCGACAAGCCACGCCGGGTGTTCACCCGTGGCTTCGTGGCCTTCTGCGTGCTGGTTGCGGTGCTGGAGTTGTGGTTTTTGAATGCGACGTTCGGGCAGGGTGCCTGATGGGGGAATTCGGCGGGGATCACTATGCCCAAAAACGCAAAAAGCCCTGAATAATCAGGGCTTTGAAAGTGGCGGAAGCGTAGAGATTCGAACTCTAGGATAGTTGCCCATCGACGGTTTTCAAGACCGTTGCCTTAAACCACTCGGCCACGCTTCCAGCTGGTTTTGCGGCGGCAATAATACCTTAATGTAACAAGCTGTCAAACTCTCTGTGTCGCGGGTTGCGGCAGCTCTGGTATGCTCCAGCAACCATACGTTTCATTCGCCAGGCTTCAACGCCTGGGTACACACCAAAGGAGTGTCGCCATGCGCGAACAGGATTACGCCGTCCACCACGGCCAGCAGGTCGAGCAGCAGGAGATCAGCAAGGTCCTGCGCAACACGTACAGCCTGCTGGCGCTCACCCTCGCCTTCAGCGGCATCATGGCCTTCGTCTCGCAGCAGATGGGCTTTCGCTATCCCAACGTGTTCGTCGTGCTGATCGGCTTCTACGGCCTGTTCTTCCTCACCGCCAAGCTGCGTGATTCGGTCTGGGGCCTGGTATCGACCTTCGCCCTCACCGGCTTCATGGGCTTCATCCTCGGCCCGATCCTCAATCGTTACCTGGGCATGAGCGGTGGCGCCGAAGTCGTCAGCTCGGCATTCGCCATGACCGCACTGGTCTTCGGCGGCTTGTCGGCCTATGTACTGATCACCCGCAAGGACATGAGCTTCCTCGGTGGTTTCATCACCGCAGGCTTCTTCGTCCTGCTGGGCGCCGTGCTGGCCAGCTTCTTCTTCCAGATCAGCGGCCTGCAACTGGCCATCAGCGCCGGCTTCGTACTGTTCTCGTCGGTCTGCATCCTGTTCCAGACCAGCGCCATCATCCATGGCGGCGAGCGCAACTACATCATGGCGACCATCAGCCTGTACGTGTCGATCTACAACCTGTTCATCAGCCTGCTGCAGCTGTTCGGCATCATGGGCCGCGACGACTGATTCAAACCCGTCGAGTAGCCAGGAAAAGCCCGCTTCGGCGGGCTTTTTCGTGGCCGATGAAAAGGCCGCACAAACTGACCTTTAAGTCAGCTTCATCTGCGATTGTGACGCTATCTTCCTAACCTCTACCCCTATCGGGATTCAGCCCGTAGAATGCGCTCCTTTTTTCTTCCGGGGCAGCATTTCCCATGAGTTCACACGAACACGGGCCGGGCGCGGCGGCGCCTGCCAACGAACTGGTCCTGGGCCTTGAGGACAAGCCTCGCCTGTTGATCGGCCTGCTGGCGGCACTGCAGCACCTGCTGGCGATCATCGTACCGATCGTTACCCCAGGGCTGCTGATCTGCCAGGCGCTGGGGGTCTCGCCTCGCGATACCAACCTGATCGTGTCCATGTCGCTGGTGATCTCCGGCATCGCCACCTTTGTGCAGTGCAAGCGCTTTGGGCCGTTCGGCGCCGGCTTGCTGATCGTGCAGGGCACCAGCTTCAACTTCGTTGGCCCGCTGATCGCGGGCGGCGCACTGATGGTCAAGCAGGGCACGCCGGTAGAAGGCGTGATGGCGGCCATCTTTGGCGTGGTCATCGCCGGTTCGTTCGTAGAGATGGGCGTTTCGCGCATCCTGCCCTTCGTCAAACGCCTGATCACCCCGCTGGTCACCGGTATCGTCGTGCTGATGATCGGCCTGACCCTGATCAAGGTCGGCCTGATCAGCATGGGCGGCGGCTTCGGCGCCATGGCCAACGGCACCTTCGCCAACGGCGAAAACCTGCTGCTGTCGGGTGTGGTGCTGGCAATCATCGTCATCCTCAACCGTATTCCGGTGGTGTGGATGCGCAGCTGCGCCATCGTCATCGCCCTGGCCGTGGGCTATGCGCTGGCCGGCTACCTGGGGCGCCTGGACTTCACCGGCATGCACCAGGCCGCGTTGTTCCAGGTACCGACGCCGCTGCACTTTGGCGTGAGCTTCTCCTGGGCGCTGTTCATTCCGATGCTGGTGATCTACCTGGTCACCTCGCTGGAAGCCATCGGCGATGTCACCGCCACCAGCAAGGTATCGCGCCAACCGGTCGAAGGCCCGGTGTGGATGCAGCGGATCAAGGGCGGGGTGCTGGTCAACGGCGCCAACTCGCTGCTGGCCGGCGTTTTCAACACTTTCCCCAGCTCGATCTTCGCCCAGAACAATGGCGTCATTCAGCTGACCGGTATCGCCAGCCGCCATATCGGCATCTGGATCGCCGCCATGCTGGTCCTGCTGGGCCTGTTCCCCAGCGTTGCCGGGGTTATCCAGGCGGTGCCGGAGCCGGTCCTGGGTGGCGCGGCCATGGTGATGTTCGGTGCAGTTGCCGCATCGGGTATCAACATCCTCGCCAGCACCCGCCTTGACCGCCGGGCGCTGCTGATCATTTCCGTGTCGCTGGCCCTGGGCCTTGGCGTGGCTCAGGTGCCGGAGTTCCTCGCACACATGCCAGCGGCGCTGCGCAACGTGCTGGAGTCGGGCGTCGCCACTGGGGGCATCTGCGCCCTGGTGCTCAACTGGTTCCTGCCGGAGAGCAAGGAACAGGCTTGACTGATCACGGCCTTGCAGACCGAGCCCGCGCCCACCAGCGCGGGCTTTTTGCTTTATCATGGCCGCCTTCCTTTACACGGGTTTTCCATGAAATTCGCCATTGCGGTCTTTTCCCCGGCGCATGCGCCCTCCTCGCGTCGCGCCCTGCGCTTCGCCGAGGCGGCGCTGGCCGGCGGGCATGAAATTGCTCGGCTGTTCTTCTACCAGGACGGCGTGCACAGCGCCTCGGCCAATATCGTCGCGCCGCAGGATGAACTCGACGTGGCCAATCAATGGCGCGCGTTCATCAGCGAGCACCAGCTCGACGCCGTGGTCTGCATTGCCGCAGCCCTGCGCAGGGGCGTGCTCAATGAAGAAGAAGCCAACCGTTACCAGCGCCCGGCCGTGAACCTGCCGGCACCTTGGGAGCTGTCCGGCCTGGGCCAATTGCACGAGGCCGCGCAGGTTGCCGACCGCCTGATCTGCTTTGGGGGTGATTGAAATGGCCAAATCGCTTCTGATCATCAGCCGCCAGGCGCCGTGGAGTGGCCCGTCCGCCCGTGAAGCCCTGGATATCGCCTTGGCCGGCGGCGCCTTCGACCTGCCGCTGGGCATGCTGTTCCTAGACGACGGGGTATTCCAGCTGGCTCAAGATCAGCACCCGGACGCCCTGCAGCAAAAAAACCTGGCCGCCAACCTCCAGGCCTTGCCGATGTTCGGCGTCGAGGAGCTGTTCGCCTGCGCGCATAGCCTGGCCCGCCGCGGCCTGGACAGCACCACGCTGGCCTTGCCCGTCGAGGTTCTCGACGATGCCGCACTGGCCGCACTGATCGCCCGTTTCGACCAGGTGGTAACCCTCTGATGACGACCCTGCACGTAATTGCCCACTCGCCTTTCGCGGACGAACGCCTGGCCAGCTGCCTGCGCCTGCTCGGCCCACAAGACGCAATATTGCTGTGTGGCGACGCCACCTATGCGCTCAAAGCCGGTAGCGAGCCCCTGCGCGCCCTGCAAGCGGCCAACCTCGAACAGCGCCTGTACGCCCTCGACGAAGACCTGCAAGCCCGCGCCCTCACCAGCCCACTGGCCAAGGCCGTGGACTACCCGGCCTTCGTCGAACTCACCCTGCACTACGACAAGGTCAACAGCTGGCTATGAGCACCCTGACTGTCGGCGATCGCGCCATCGCCCTGGACAAAGACGGCTTTCTGGTCGACCTGCAGGACTGGTCCCACGAGGTCGCCGAATCACTGGCGGCCCGCGAAGACATCGCCCTGACCACCGACCACTGGGAAATCCTCGAACTGTTGCGCCAGTTCTACGCCGAGTACCAGCTGTCGCCAGCCACCCGCCCGCTGATCAAGTACACCGCGCTCAAACTGGGCACGGAGAAGGGCAACAGCCCGCACCTCAACCGCCTGTTCAACGGCACTCCCGCCAAACTCGCCGCCAAGCTGGCGGGCCTGCCCAAGCCGACCAACTGCATATGAACGCACCTCGCCCGCTCACCCTGGAAACACCGACCGAACACCCCTTCGCCGAATTCGTGCGCATCCTGGGCAAAGGCAAGCGCGGCGCCCGCGGCCTGACCCGCGAGGAGGCCCGCGCAGCCATGACCCTGCTGCTCGAGGGCAAGGTCGAAGACACCCAGCTCGGCGCCTTCCTGATGCTGCTGCGGCACAAGGAGGAAAGCGCCGAGGAGCTTGCGGGCTTCACCGAGGCGTTGCGCGCCCACCTGCAGGCACCACGCATCAACGTCGATCTGGACTGGCCGAGCTACGCCGGCAAGAAGCGCCACCTGCCCTGGTACCTGCTGGCGGCCAAGTGCCTGGCCGGTAATGGCGTACGCATCCTGATGCATGGCGGCGGCGCCCACACCGCCGGGCGCCTGTACACCGAACAACTGCTCGGCCTGCTGGACATCCCGCTGTGCCGTGACTGGGCAAGCGTTGCGCAAACCCTGGACACTCACCAGTTGGCCTTCTTCCCGCTGCAGGACTGGGCGCCGCAGTTGCAGCGCATGATCGACCTGCGCAACACCCTCGGCCTGCGCTCACCGATCCACTCGCTGGCCCGGGTACTCAACCCCCTCGCCGCGCGCTGCGGCCTGCAGAGCATCTTCCACCCCGGTTACCAGGCCGTGCACCGCGAGGCCAGCCGACTGCTGGGCGACCACGCACTGGTGATCAAGGGTGACGGTGGCGAGATCGAGATCAACCCGGATGTCACCAGCCATCTCTACGGCGCTTCGGCCGGCGCTGCCTGGGACGAGGAGTGGCCAGCCCTGAGCGCCCAGCGCCACGTGAAGCCCGCCAGCCTGCAAGCGGAGCACCTGCTTGCCGTCTGGCGCGGCGAAGCCGAAGACAGCTACGGCGAAATGGCCGTGGTCGCGACCATGGCCCTGGCCCTGCGTGGCCTGGGCCAAGACCGCGAGTTGGCGTTCAGTACCGCCCGCGCCTACTGGGCCGCGCGCGGAAACATCAAATAAACAGATCTGTTAACCCCACTCTTTGCGCTATTCGTTCGAACGCTTTGCTCTAGACTGAGCTCCAACGACAAACACTTTGTTCCGAGGAGCTCCAGCATGGGCCTTTTGATCGATGGCCGCTGGCATGACCAGTGGTACCAGACCAGCAAGGACGGCGCCTTCCAGCGCGAGAATTCGCAACGACGCAACCCGCTGCCCGCCCCCGAAGCCGGCCGCTATCACCTGTATGTGTCGCTCGCCTGCCCCTGGGCCCACCGCACCCTGATCGTGCGCGCCATCAAAGGCCTGGAGCCGCTGATCGACGTGTCGGTGGTCAGTTGGCTGATGGGCGAGCATGGCTGGACCTTCGACCAGCAGGAAGGCTCCAGCGGCGACCACCTCGATGCCCTGCAGTACCTGCACCAGCGTTATACCCAGGACGACCCGCACTACACCGGTCGCGTGACGGTGCCTGTGCTGTGGGACAAGCAGGAAAAACGCATCGTCAACAATGAGTCGGCCGAGATCATCCGCCTCTTCAACTCGGCATTCGACGAGCTGACCGGCAATACTCTGGACCTCTATCCAGCGCCGCTGCGCAGCACTATCGATGCACTCAACGAGCGCATTTACCCAGCAGTGAACAACGGCGTCTACCGCGCAGGTTTCGCCACCACGCAGGAGGCCTACGAAACGGCGTTCGACGAGGTGTTCAATGAGCTGGACTATCTGGAAGGGTTACTGGCTCGCCAGCGCTACCTGGCCGGTGAATACCTGACCGAAGCCGACGTACGCCTGTTCACCACGCTGGTGCGTTTCGATGCGGTGTACCATGGCCATTTCAAGTGCAACCTGCGCCGCCTGAGCGACTACCCGAACCTGTCCAACTGGCTGCGCGACCTGTACCAGTGGCCGGGGGTGGCGGATACGGTGAACATGGAGCATATCCAGAAGCACTACTACATGAGCCACAAGACCATCAACCCGAACGGCATCGTGCCCAAGGGGCCACTGCAGGACTTCAATCAGCCCCATGACCGGGAGCGGCTGCCGGGCAAAGGCATCTGGCAGAGCAAATAAAGACCCCACGTGGGAGCGGGCTTGCCCCGCGATAGCATCACAGCGCAGGGCAATGTTGCCGCTGCTGTCGCCATCGCGGGGCAAGCCCGCTCCCACGAGGTGCTACAGAGTGCTCAGGCGTTTTGCGAACCTTCGAACCACGCCAGCTTCTCGCGCAACTGCACCACTTCCCCGACAATCACCAGGGTCGGCGCGTGCACTTCATGCCGGGCCACCAGTTCAGGCAAGTCGGCCAAGGTACCGGTGAACACCCGCTGGTTGCGCGTGGTCCCCTGCTGCACCAGCGCTGCAGGGGTACTGGCCGCACGGCCATGGCGAATCAACTCGGCACAGATGGTCGGCAGCCCCACCAGCCCCATGTAGAACACCAGGGTTTGCGCAGGCGCCACCAGATCGTGCCAGGGCAGGTTGCTGGTGCCATCTTTCAGGTGGCCGGTCACGAAGCGCACCGACTGGGCATAGTCGCGGTGGGTCAGCGGAATACCGCCGTAGGCGGAACAACCGCTGGCTGCGGTGATGCCAGGCACCACCTGGAACGGGATACCCTGCTCGGCCAGCTCCTCGATCTCTTCGCCGCCCCGGCCGAAGATGAACGGATCACCGCCCTTGAGCCGCAACACACGCTTGCCCTGCCGGGCCAGATCGACCAACAGGCGGTTGATCTGGTCCTGCGGCACACTGTGGTCGGCGCGGCGCTTGCCGACATAGATACGCTCGGCATCGCGTCGGCACATCTCGATGATGGCGGGAGCCACCAGCCGGTCGTACAGCACCACGTCGGCCTGCTGCATCAGGCGCAGGGCACGGAAGGTCAGCAGGTCCGGGTCACCCGGGCCGGCACCGACCAGATACACCTCGCCACCCTGCTGCACCGGTGCGCCGTCGACCATCGCCTGCAACAGGCGTTCGGCCTCGGCACCCTGCCCGGCCAGCTGGCGCTCGGCGATCGGCCCCTGGAACACGTTCTCCCAAAAGCCGCGGCGCTGGTTGACATCAGGGTACAAGGCCTTGACCTTGTGCCGGAAACGCGCGGCCAGCCCAGCCAGCTCACCATAGGCGGACGGGATCCAGGCTTCGAGCTTGGCGCGAATCAACCGCGCCAGCACCGGGGCGTCGCCACCGCTGGAGACCGCCACCACCAGGGGTGAGCGATCGACGATGGCGGGGAAGATCACCGTGCACAAGGCCGGCGCGTCAACCACATTGACCGGCAGGCTGCGCGCCTGCGCATCCGCCGAGACTTGGGCATTGAGCCCGGGGTCATCGGTGGCCGCGATCACCAGCCGACAGCCGTCCAGGTCCGACGGCTGATAGCCGCGCACCAGCACCTCGCCACCGCCCTCACGGGCCAGCGCGGCAAGCTGGCCGTCTACGTCCGGCGCCACCACCCGCAGCGCGGCGCCGGCATCGGCCAGCAGGCGCGCCTTGCGCAGGGCGATCTCGCCACCGCCGACGACCAGTACGTGGCCGCCCTGCAGCTTATGGAACAGCGGCAGGTAATCCATCTCAGCGAATGACCTCGACGCCGCCCATGTATGGCTTGAGCACTTCCGGCACACGGATCGAGCCGTCGGCCTGCTGGTAGTTCTCCAGCACGGCCACCAGGGTGCGGCCTACTGCCAGGCCGGAACCGTTGAGGGTGTGCACCAGCTCAGGCTTGCCGGTTTCCGGGTTGCGCCAGCGCGCCTGCATGCGGCGGGCCTGGAAGTCACCGCAGTTGGAGCAGGAGCTGATTTCACGGTACTTGTCCTGGCTCGGGACCCACACTTCCAGGTCGTAGGTTTTCACCGCGCCGAAGCCCATGTCGCCGGTGCACAGCGCCAGCACGCGATACGGCAGCTCCAGCAGCTGCAGCACACGCTCGGCGTTGGCGGTCAGGCCTTCCAGGGCTTCCATGGATTTTGCCGGCTCGACCACCTGGACCATCTCGACCTTGTCGAACTGGTGCTGGCGGATCATGCCGCGGGTGTCACGGCCCGACGCGCCGGCCTCGCTGCGGAAGCATGGGGTGTGAGCAACCAGCTTGAGCGGCAGCTGCTTGGCGTCGAGGATCTGGTCGGCCACCAGGTTGGTCAGCGACACTTCGGCAGTCGGGATCAGGTAGAAATCGGCCTCGCCTTCGCGGCTGATCTTGAACAGGTCTTCCTCGAACTTCGGCAGCTGGCCGGTGCCCTGCAGGGCCGGGGCCTGGACCAGGTACGGGGTGTAGTGCTCTTCGTAGCCATGCTCGCCGGTGTGCAGGTTGATCATGAACTGCGCCAGGGCGCGGTGCAGGCAGGCGATCGGGCCACGCAGCACGGCGAAGCGGGCACCGGACAGCTTGGCCGCCGCCTCGAAGTCCAGACCACCGCTGACTTCGCCGAGGGCGACGTGGTCCTTGATTTCGAAGTCGAACGCCTTCGGCGTGCCCCAACGGCGCACTTCGACGTTGTCGTCTTCGCTGGCACCGACCGGTACGCTGGCGTCCGGCAGGTTGGGGATGGTCAGCAGGATGCCGTCGAGCTCCGCCTGGATGCCGTCCAGCTCAGCCTTGCCGGCGGCCAGCTCGTTGGCCATGCGCTCGACGTCTGCCATCAGCGGGGCAATGTCCTCACCCTTGGCCTTGGCCTGGCCGATGGACTTGGAGCGAGCGTTGCGCTCGGCCTGCAGTTGCTCGGTACGGGTCTGCACCGCCTTGCGGCGCTCTTCCAGTGATTCGATGCGCGCGACATCCAGGCTGAAGCCACGGGAGGCCAGGCGGTCCGCCACTTCCTGAAGTTGGCCGCGTAACAGTTTGGAATCGAGCATATCGTTCTCTCGTTATAGGTAGGTGTTGGTTCAGAATCGGGTAAGGGTGAGGCCGGCCCAGGTCGCAAGCAGCCCGCCCACCACACTAATACCGGTATAGCCCAAGGCCAGTGGAACCTGCCCGCTTTCGAGCAGGCGCACGGTATCCAGGGAAAAGGAAGAAAAGGTAGTCAGGCCACCGAGAAAACCGACGATCAGCCCAGCGCGCAGCTCCACCGGCACCATGGGTTTGTGCAGGAACAAGCCGTACAACAGGCCGATCAGCAGGCAGCCCACCAGGTTGACAGCCAGCGTACCGAGATAGAAATGCTTCGGCCAGTTGGCAGCGACCCAGTTGGAGGTGGCAAAACGCAGCAGGGTGCCGGCGATGCCGCCGGCACTGACGGCGGCGATGAGTGCGATCACGGTTTTCTCCGTTGGCGGGGGCTGGTGCGGTCGAGCTCGGCCAGGTGACGCAGCTTTTCGCCGATTTTCAGCTCCAGCCCGCGTGGCACCGGCTGGTAGTACTGGCGCGGTTCCAGTTGTTCGGGGAAATAGTCCTCACCGGCGGCATAGGCATCCGGCTCGTCGTGGGCGTAGCGGTATTCCTCGCCGTAGCCGAGCTGCTTCATCAGCTTGGTCGGGGCATTGCGCAGGTGCAGCGGCACTTCCAGCGAACCGTGCTCGGCTGCTTCGCGCATGGCTGCCTTGAAGCCCATGTACACCGCATTGCTTTTCGGTGCGCAGGCGATATAGGTGATGGCCTGGGCCACCGCCAGCTCGCCTTCCGGGCTGCCCAGGCGTTCCTGCACGTCCCAGGCCGCCAGGCACAGGCTCAGGGCACGCGGGTCGGCGTTGCCGATGTCTTCACTGGCCATGCGCACCACGCGCCGGGCGATGTACAGCGGGTCGCAGCCGCCGTCGAGCATGCGCGCGTACCAGTACAGCGCGCCATCGGGGTTGGAGCCACGCACCGACTTGTGCAGCGCCGAGATCTGGTCGTAGAACGCCTCACCGCCCTTGTCGAAACGTCGACGGCTGTCGCCGAGCAGGCTTTGCAGCAACTCGACGCCAATTTCACCGCCATCGTCGGCCAGGTCCGAGGCGTTCTCGAGGAAGTTGAGCATGCGCCGGCCATCGCCATCGGCGGCGGCCATGAGCATCTTGAAGGCCTCGTCGCCAACCCGCAGGTTGCGCTTGCCCAGGCCGCGCTCTTCGCTCAGCGCACGGTCGACCAGCTTGCGCAGCGCCGCTTCGTCCAGGCTCTTGAGCACATATACCCGCGCCCGCGACAACAAGGCGTTGTTCAGTTCGAACGAGGGGTTCTCGGTAGTGGCGCCGATGAAGATCAGCGTGCCGTCCTCCACATAGGGCAGGAAGGCGTCCTGTTGCGACTTGTTGAAGCGGTGCACCTCGTCGACGAACAGGATGGTGCGCCGACCGAACTGGCCGGCCTGCTGCTTGGCCACCTCGACCGCCTGGCGAATCTCCTTCACCCCGGCCAGCACCGCCGAGACCGTTTCGAAGTGCGCATCGCAGAACTGCGCCAGCAGCCGCGCCAGGGTGGTCTTGCCCACCCCGGGCGGCCCCCAGAAGATCATCGAATGCAGCGCACCCTGCTCCAGCGCCTCGCGCAGCGGCTTGCCGCGCGCCAGCAAATGCTCCTGGCCAACGTACTCGTCCAGGTTGGACGGGCGCAGCCGGGCGGCCAGGGGCTGGGCGACGGGTTCGCTTCGAAACAGGTCCATCACGGGCTCCGCTTACTCCTTGATGACGTCCGCGCCTTTGGGGATGTCGAACTTGAAGGTGCTGTCCGGTACCGCCTGGTTGGCCTTGACGCCATTGAACAGGATATTGGTGCGCTGGCCGACACTGTCGATCAGTTGCATGTCATTGATCAGGCCCTTGCGGAACGACACGCGCAGCGAATCGAACAAGGTGTCCTTGGTCTTGGGCTTGAGGGTGAAGTCCATGACTTCGCCCTGCTCCTTGGAGGTGATGTCGAAGCTCTGGCTGATCTTCGACACGTCACCGGACAGCAGCAGCGCCGGGGTCTGGTTCAGACGCACGTCGAGCTTCTTGATGGTGGCCTGCTCCAGGTCCGGGTCCCACAGGGTGACGTTCTTGCCGTCGGACACCACCACCTGCTCCTGCGGTGCATTGGTGTGCCAGTAGAACAGGCCCGGGCGCTTGACGGTCATCTTGCCGGAGGTTTCCTGCAGGTTGGCACCATCGGCGGCAAGGGTCAGCTGGGAAAAGTTGGCTTCAATGGTCTGCGACTTCTCCAGCAACTGGGTCAGGCGCTGCACATCCTGCTCGCCGGCATGGGCCGACAGAGTGCCCGCAGCCAGGGCAGTAACCAACAGCATGCGAATCGCGCGCATGGAAATCCTCGTAGAACAGTGGGTGGGCCGGGCACTTCGTGTGCCCGGCAGGGTGATCTTCAATCGCGTGGGCCGCCCGGGGCAATCACTTCCCGCGAGCCGTTGCTGTTCATGGGGGTGACCACACCGGCCATCTCCATCGACTCGATCATTCGCGCGGCGCGGTTGTAACCGATCTTCAGCTTGCGCTGAACCGCGGAAATCGATGCCCGGCGGCTTTCCAGCACGAACTGCACGGCTTCGTCGTAGAGGGCGTCGGCTTCCGGGTCGTCACCGTCGCCACCGCCGCCGCCACCGCCGTCGAAGCCGCTGCCGGCCTCCTCGACGCCATTGAGGATGTCGTCGTTGTAGTCCGGCGCACCGCGCAGTTTCCACGCCTCGACCGTGCGATGCACCTCGTCGTCGGAAACGAACGCGCCATGCACACGGATCGGCAGGCTGGTGCCCGGCGGCATGTACAGCATGTCACCGTGGCCCAGCAACTGCTCGGCGCCACCCTGGTCGATGATGGTCCGCGAGTCGATCTTGCTCGACACCTGGAACGCCATGCGGGTCGGGATGTTGGCCTTGATCAGGCCGGTGATCACGTCCACCGAGGGGCGCTGGGTGGCCAGGATCAGGTGGATACCGGCGGCACGGGCCTTCTGGGCGATACGGGCGATCAGTTCTTCAACCTTCTTGCCGACGATCATCATCATGTCGGCGAATTCGTCGACCACCACCACGATGGTCGGCAGGGTCTTCAGCGTCGGCGGTTCGTCATCCATGCTCTCGCGACGGTACAGCGGGTCGTGGATGACCTCGCCGGCCTCTTGCGCGTCCTTGATCTTGCGGTTGAAGCCGGCCAGGTTACGCACCCCCATGGCCGCCATCAGCTTGTAGCGCCGCTCCATCTCGGCAACGCTCCAGCGCAGGGCGTTGGCGGCGTCCTTCATGTCGGTGACCACCGGGCACAGCAGATGCGGGATGCCTTCGTAGATCGACAGTTCGAGCATTTTCGGGTCGATCATGATCAATCGCGCGTCTTCCGGGCCCGACTTGAACAGGATCGACAGGATCATGGCGTTCACACCCACCGACTTACCGGAGCCGGTGGTACCGGCCACCAGCAGGTGGGGCATCTTCGCCAGGTCGGTAATCACCGGCTTGCCGCCAATATCGTGGCCCAGGGCCAGGGTGACCGGCGACTTGTTCTCGTCGAACTGCGGCGACGACAGCACTTCGGAGAAACGCACCATCTGGCGGTTCTCGTTGGGGATCTCGATACCCACGGTGGTCTTGCCGGGGATCACTTCGACCACCCGTACGCTGGTCACGGCCAGCGAACGCGCCAGGTCCTTGGCCAGGTTGGCGATGCGGCTGACTTTCACGCCCGCGGCGGGCTGGATTTCGTAACGGGTAATCACCGGGCCCGGGTGGATCGAATCGACAGAGACTTCGACGCCGAACTCTTTCAGTTTGATTTCCAGCAAGTGGCCGACACCAGCCAGGGACTCCGGCGAGTACTCGATCTTCTTCTGCTCGGCCGGGTCGAGGATGGAAATCGAAGGCAGCGTGCCTTCCACGGCGCTGTCGACGAACAGCGGCGCCTGCTTCTCCTTCATCACCCGCTTGCTCGGCTCGGGCGCCTTGACCTGCGGTGGCGGCATGTTGATTACCGGGGCCGGCTGCTGTTCGCGCTGGGCCACATGCTTGGTCAGGGCGTCGTCGCGCTCGATGATGCGCTCACGGGCCTTGATCTGCTCGCGCTTGTCCGGCACTACCGGGGCAACCACTTCATCGACCTGCTCGTCCACTTCACGCAGCTGCGCCACCAGGCGCTTGCGCTCGTTGCGCGCTTCCCACCAGCGGTTGGCGGCACCTTGCACCAGCTCGAACAGGTCGAGGGTGATCTTGCCGGTGACGTCCATCACCTTGAACCACGACAGGTCGGTGAACACGGTCAGGCCGAACAGGAACAGCGCAATGAACATCAGCGTGCTGCCCTGCACGTTGAGCAGGTTGCGCGCCAGATCCCCAAGGCTTTCACCCAGGGCCCCGCCGGCGGAGAACGGCAGGCTCTCCGAGGGGTGGAAATGGATATGCGCCAGCGCCGCGCCCGACAGCACCAGGAACACCAGGCCGATCAACCGCCAGGAAAACAGCCAGCCACTCCACTGCCAGGGCTGGTGACGCTCGCGGAAGATCTGCCAGGTTTTGATCGCCAGCAGCAGCGGGAAAATGTAGGCGAAGTAGCCGAGCACCATGAACAGGATGTCGGCGAAGTAGGCACCGGCACGGCCAGCGGCGTTCACCACCTGGTCGGCGTTGCTGGTGTGGCTGAAGCCAGGGTCGGAGGTGTCGTAGGTGAGCAGCGCCATCCACAGGTACAGGCACAGGGCACCGACGGCGATCAACGCACCTTCCTTGAGGCGGTAATGCAGCTGTTGCCGCCACAGGGGCACAGGCAAGGGGGCTGGAGTTGCGGTGGATTTCTTCAAAACGCGTCTATTCCTGCGCGAATAGTGATTGGCCGGTGACTGGCCAACAAATCACTACTTTTAACATTACTGCCCGCCAGCCGCCATGGCGGCACGCCGTTTCGGGCGTGAACGGGGGCTACTTTCATTTAGTTGCAATTTGAGCACGCATTTTCTTTTGTGACAAAGGCTTATGCTGTGTTTTTGCACAGGTGTGACAGCAAATGCGCCAGATGGTGCCAGCCGGCTGATGAATATGCGGCCTGAGCGCACGCATTCGCGGGCAAACCCGCTCCCACAGGGACCGCGCACTACCTGTGGGAGCGGGTTTACCCGCGAACAGGCACAGGATGATTGACCCTGCCAGGCGCGCACGCCATGCTGGTCGCCCTCCCCTCCCCCACCGCCCAAGACCCATGCTCACCTGGCTGACCCGCGACTCGCTGACCTTCCCGCCCCTGGAAAAAGCCCTGCACGACCCCAACGGCCTGCTGGCAGCTGGCGGCGACCTCACCCCCGAGCGCTTGGTCGCAGCCTATCGCCACGGCTGCTTCCCCTGGTACCAGGATGGCCAGCCAATCCTCTGGTGGTCGCCCGATCCGCGCACCGTGCTGCTCCCTGACGAACTGCACGTTTCGCGCTCGCTGGCCAAGCTGATCCGCCAAGGCCGCTACCAGGTCAGCTTTGACACCGACTTTGCTGCCGTAATTGCCGCCTGCGCCGCGCCACGCGATTACGCAGACGGCACCTGGATCACCGACAACATGCGTGCCGCCTACTGCGAACTGCACCGGCGCGGCATCGCCCACTCGGTGGAGGTACGCCAGGACGGCAAGCTGGTGGGCGGCCTCTACGGGCTGGCCATGGGCCGGCTGTTCTTTGGTGAATCGATGTTCAGCCGCGCCGACAACGCGTCGAAAGTGGGCTTTGTGGCCCTGGTCGAGCACTTGCGCGAGGCCGGTTTCGTCCTGATCGACTGCCAGATGCCGACCAACCACCTGCATAGCCTGGGCGCCCGCGCCATCAGCCGGGCGAACTTCGCCGAACATCTGGCCAGGTACCTCGATGCCCCCAATCATGCCACCTGGGTTCGCTAGGCGAGTTCCCGGAGCTGGCTTACACTTAGAAACAACGTCTCACCGAAGGGGTTGATCATGACAGAGCTGGCGCGGTTGAAGTTCTATGCCACTCAACCCCACTCCTGCAGCTACCTGCCGGACGAACAGGCCACCACGCTGTTTCTCGACCCGAGCCAGCCGATGGACGTGCACGTGTACGCCGACCTGTCGGAAATGGGCTTTCGGCGCAGCGGCGACCATCTCTATCGCCCGCATTGCCAGCACTGCAATGCCTGCGTACCGGCGCGCATTCCCGCTGCGCGCTTCATCCCCAATCGCCAGCAACGGCGCATCCTCAAGCGCAACGCCGACCTGACCGTCACGGCCGCACGCCCGGCGTTCAAGGAAGAGTATTTCGACCTCTACCGGCGCTACATCGAGCAGCGCCACGCCGATGGCGATATGTACCCGCCAAGCCGCGACCAGTTCGCCACCTTCCTGGTGCGCGACCTGCCGTTCTGCTGGTTCTACGAGTTCCGCCTCGATGGCCGCCTGCTGGCCATCGCGGTCTGCGACCTGCTGCCCAACGGCCTGTCGGCGGTGTACACCTTCTACGAGCCCGAGGAGGAACGTCGCAGCCTCGGCCGCTATGCCATTCTCTGGCAGATCGGCGAAGCCCTGCGGCAAAACCTCGATGCCGTCTACCTTGGCTACTGGATCAAGAACTGCAAGAAAATGAACTACAAGACCCAGTACCGCCCCATCGAACTGCTGATCAACCAGCGCTGGGTCAGCCTCAACTGAAAGCATTGGCTTGAAACACAATTTTCGGGCATAATCCACGCCACTTTTTTTGCCCGGTGCAGTTACGCGTCGGGCCAACTCTGGACACCGAGGGCTTTACTGCATGTCGAAAGAAGACAGCTTCGAAATGGAAGGCACTGTCGTCGACACCCTGCCCAACACCATGTTCCGCGTGGAGTTGGAAAACGGGCACGTCGTTACCGCGCATATCTCTGGCAAGATGCGCAAGAACTACATCCGTATTCTCACTGGCGACAAGGTCCGCGTCGAACTGACGCCGTATGACCTGAGCAAGGGCCGCATCACCTACCGTGCGCGCTAAGCTCCAGCCATAAAAAAGCCCGGCCATGTGCCGGGCTTTTTTATGGCCGCAAAAACATCGCGGGGCAAGCCGCATCGGCGCACCGCCGATTCGACTTGCCCCGCGATGACGTTTACGCCACCTCTGCCGTGGTCTCGTAATCGAACACCAACTCACCGTCGCGCAGATCGATGTGCACCACACCGCCGTGCTCGGCCAGCTCGCCAAACAGGATCTCTTCGGCCAGCGGCCGCTTGATCTTGTCCTGGATCAGCCGCGCCATAGGCCGCGCGCCCATCTGCACGTCGTAGCCCGAGGCCGCCAGCCAGCCGCGTGCGGCATCGGTGACTTCCAGCAGCACGCGCTTGTCCTCGAGCTGCGCCTGCAACTCGATGAGGAACTTGTCGACGATGCTCTTGATGGTCTCGTGGGAGAGACGACCAAACTGGATGATGGTGTCCAGACGGTTGCGGAACTCCGGCGTGAAGCTCTTGCGGATGACCTCCATCGCGTCGGACGAGTGATCCTGATGGGTGAAACCGATCGAGGCCCGCGCGGCGGTTTCGGCGCCGGCGTTGGTGGTCATGATCAGGATCACGTTGCGGAAGTCCGCCTTGCGCCCGTTGTTGTCGGTCAGGGTGCCGTGGTCCATCACCTGCAGCAGCAGGTTGAAGACTTCCGGGTGGGCCTTCTCGATTTCATCGAGCAGCAAAACGCAGTGCGGTTGCTTGGTGATCGCCTCGGTCAGCAGGCCACCCTGGTCGAAACCGACGTAGCCGGGCGGCGCACCGATCAGGCGCGACACGGTATGCCGCTCCATATACTCGGACATGTCGAAGCGCACCAGCTCCACACCCAACGCCTTGGCCAGCTGGCGGGCGGCTTCGGTCTTGCCCACGCCAGTGGGGCCGGCGAACAGGAACGAGCCGACTGGCTTGTCCGGTGCCTTCAGGCCCGCACGCGACAGCTTGATCGCCGTGGCCAGCGAATCAATGGCCGGATCCTGACCAAATACGGTCAGCTTCAGGTCACGCTCCAGATTGCGCAGCAGCTCTTTGTCGGAACTGGTGACGTGCTTCGGCGGAATCCGCGCGATCTTGGCAACGATGTCCTCGACCTGCGGCACCTCGATACGCTTGACCCGGCTGGCTTCCGGCTGCAGGCGCTGGTAGGCACCCGCCTCGTCGATCACGTCGATGGCCTTGTCCGGCATGTGCCGGTCATTGATGTAGCGCGAAGCCAGCTCTGCAGCTGCACGCAGCGCCTCATCGCTGTACTCGATGTTGTGATGGCTCTCGAAACGCCCCTTCAAGCCGCGCAGGATGCCAACGGTGTCTTCCACCGAAGGCTCGGTGACATCGACCTTCTGGAAACGCCGCGCCAGGGCGCGGTCCTTCTCGAAGATGCCACGAAACTCCTGGAAAGTGGTCGAGCCGATGCAGCGGATATCACCCGACGACAGCAATGGCTTGAGCAGGTTGGAGGCATCCATCACCCCGCCGGAGGCTGCACCGGCACCGATGATGGTGTGGATCTCGTCGATGAACAGGATGGCCTGCGGACGTTTTTTCAGCTCTCCGAGCAGCGCCTTGAAGCGCTTTTCGAAGTCGCCGCGGTACTTGGTACCGGCCAGCAGCGCACCCAGGTCGAGCGAATAGACCACGCTCTGGGCCAGCAGGTCGGGCACCTGGCCATCGACGATGCGCTTGGCCAGGCCTTCGGCGATGGCGGTCTTGCCCACCCCGGCCTCGCCGACCAGCAGCGGGTTGTTCTTGCGCCGACGGGCGAGGATCTGCGCAACGCGCTCGACCTCCTGCTCGCGCCCCACCAGCGGATCGATACGCCCGGCACGGGCCAGTTCGTTCAGGTTGCTGGCATAGGCGTCCAGCGGATTGCTGGACGACGAGGTTTCGCCACCCTCCTCGTCCTGCATGTCCTGGTCGTTGTCGTTGTGCGAGCCATGGCCCGGCACCTTGCTGATGCCATGGGCGATGTAGTTGACCACATCGATGCGCGCCACGCTCTGTTGCTTGAGCAGGAACACCGCCTGGCTTTCCTGTTCGCTGAAGATCGCCACCAGCACGTTGGCACCGGTCACTTCGCGCTTGCCGGAACTTTGCACATGGAACACGGCACGCTGCAGCACCCGCTGGAAGCCCAGCGTCGGTTGCGTTTCACGGTCCTCGTCATGCACGGGGATCAGCGGCGTGGTCGAATCGATGAACTCCTGCAGGTCATGCTTGAGCTTGTCGAGATTGGCGCCACAGGCGCGCAGAACGGTCGCGGCAGCCTCATTGTCAAGGAGTGCCAGCAGCAGATGTTCGACGGTCATGAACTCATGACGCTTCGAACGAGCCTCCTTGAAGGCCAGATTGAGGGTGACTTCGAGCTCGCGGTTTAACATAGCTTCACCTCATACCCAAGTGGTCGGCGATTAACCGTCCTTCTCGATTTCACAGAGTAGCGGATGCTGGCTTTCCCTGGCGTATTGGTTGACCTGCATGGCCTTTGTCTCGGCGATGTCCCGGGTAAACAATCCGCACACTGCCCGCCCTTCGGTATGGACGGTCAGCATGATCTTGGTCGCCAGCTCGCGGTTCAGATTGAAGAACGTCTCGAGCACTTCGACGACGAAATCCATCGGTGTGTAGTCATCATTGAACAAAACCACCTTGTACATCGGTGGCGCCTGCAGGATAGGTTTGGCCTCCTGCACCGCAAGGCCGGCACCGTCATCCTCATGCCCGTCCTCATGGGACTGCGGGCGGTCCTGATTGAATGTTAGTCGAATCTCACTGGGTACATGCATGGAAAGAATTTCATCATGATCGACAGGTTAAGGTTGTGAGTTGACCGCACAGGCCCCTGTCGGCGCGGGCGCCGGCTGACCTTGACTATCGGCAAAACGGTGTTACAACCAATAAGAACCCACCGTGGTCGATAAAGATCCGCGCAGTCAACCAGATTTTTCGCAAGGTTCGTATGCGGATGACGTGGATGATACTCCAGTGATGGAGTCCTTTGCAGAGGGACATAGGGATGGCAAGCGGTAAAGTCAAGTGGTTCAACAATGCCAAGGGCTACGGATTCATCAATGAGGAGGGTAAGAGCGAAGACCTGTTCGCCCATTACTCCGCCATCCAGATGGAAGGCTACAAGACATTGAAAGCCGGCCAGGCAGTCACGTTCGAGCTCGCGCAAGGTCCCAAGGGCAACCATGCGGTGAACATCCAGAGTGCCACCGCCAGCAGTGCAGGCACCAGCACAGGCAATGCCGCCCCGGCCGTCCCGCTCCAAGCCTAACCCCTGCCTACAGCCGGAATACGAAAAAACCGGCCGCTTCTTTAATATAAAGAGGCGGCCGGTTTTTTTTTGCCCGCCTTACATGTGCTTGATCATGGCCTCGCCAAAACCGGAACTGCCGACCAGCGTCGCACCGTCCATCAGACGTTCGAAATCATAAGTCACCGTCTTGGCCGCAATCGCCCCATTGGTACCCTTGATGATCAGGTCGGCGGCCTCGGTCCAGCCCATGTGCCGCAGCATCATTTCGGCAGACAGGATTACCGACCCCGGATTGACCTGGTCCTTGCCTGCGTACTTGGGCGCGGTGCCATGGGTAGCCTCGAACATGGCCACGGTATCCGACAGGTTGGCCCCCGGCGCAATGCCGATGCCGCCCACCTCCGCCGCCAGCGCGTCAGATAGGTAGTCACCATTGAGGTTGAGCGTGGCGATCACGTCGTATTCGGCCGGGCGCAGCAGGATCTGCTGGAGCATGGCATCGGCGATGGCGTCTTTGACGATCACTTCACGGCCGGTCTTGGGGTTCTTGAACTTCATCCACGGGCCGCCGTCCAGCAGTTCGGCGCCGAACTCGTCACGGGCCACTTCATAACCCCAATCCTTGAACGCACCTTCGGTGAACTTCATGATGTTGCCCTTGTGCACCAAGGTCAGCGACTTGCGATCGTTGTCCACCACATACTGCAGGGCCTTGCGCACCAGGCGCTTGGTGCCCTCCCTGGAAACCGGCTTGACGCCGATACCGCAATCCTGATCGAAACGGATCTTGGTAACGCCCATTTCCTCCTTGAGGAACTTGATCACCTTGTTCGCTTCGGGCGAGCCGGCCTTCCACTCGATACCGGCGTAGATGTCCTCGGAGTTCTCGCGGAAGATCACCATGTCGACGTCACCCGGCTTCTTCACAGGGCTGGGCACACCCTGGAACCACACGACAGGCCGCAGGCACACGTAGAGGTCGAGCTGCTGACGCAACGCCACGTTGAGCGAGCGAATACCACCACCGACCGGCGTGGTCAGCGGCCCCTTGATCGACACTACATAGTCTTTCACGGCATCCAGGGTTTCCTGGGGCAGCCAGGTGTCCTGGTCATACACTTGCGTGGCCTTCTCGCCGGCATACACCTCCATCCAGGCGATCTTGCGCTTGCCGCCGTAGGCCTTCTGCACGGCTGCGTCCACCACCTTGATCATCACCGGCGAAACGTCCACGCCGATACCGTCGCCTTCGATGTAGGGGATGATGGGGTTGTCGGGAACATTGAGCGAATGGTCTGCATTGACGGTGATCTTGCTGCCGTCAGTCGGAACCTTGATTTTCTGGTATCCCATGCTGCACTACTCCGCTTTTCGCTGGTGTGATTGAAAAACGCGCGATGCACTGAGCCTAAACCAGGATTGCCGAGCTGCAAGCTGCAAGTTTCAAGCGGCAAGAGAGGAGCTGTTCTTGCAGCTTGCAGCTGACAGCTCGAAGCTGCCGCCCTGCGGCATTGCGCCACATTGCCCCTACGTCTTTGGTCTTATAAATGGCGCGATCGCACTTGACCTTGCTGAATCGACCAAAGGGTTTGATATACTGCGCCGCGACCGCAGGGTCATCGGGGCGAATCCCAGGAAAATGCGGACCGCCCTTGGCCATGAATGGCCACGAAGCCTGGGCTGTTACCGCACCCCAGCACTTGACGCTCGACTGATGCATCCACCATCACCGCTCGCAGCCTCTCGACTTTCCGCTCATGGCGATGCCAGGGCGAAGCGCCTACCCTGCGCACCTCGAGACTCGAGTACGCTCAGCACATAGAGAGTTAACCCGCATGCCCACCCGTTCCAAGATCATCTACACCTTCACCGACGAAGCCCCCGCCCTCGCCACCTATTCGCTGCTGCCGATCGTCGAAGCGTTCACCGCTTGCGCCGACATCGCCGTCGAAACCCGCGACATCTCCCTGGCCGGCCGCATCCTCGCGGCATTCCCGGAGCAACTGGGCGCCCAGAAGCAGGTAGCCGATCACCTGGCGGAACTGGGCCAGCTGGCCACCACCCCTGAAGCCAACATCATCAAGCTGCCGAACATCTCCGCTTCGGTTCCGCAGCTCAAGGCCGCCATCAAGGAACTGCAAGCCAAGGGCTTCAACATTCCTGACTACGCCGACGAGCCGGCCAGCGCCGAAGAGAAAGAATCCCGCGCCCGCTACGACCGCATCAAAGGTTCGGCTGTGAACCCGGTACTGCGCGAAGGCAACTCCGACCGCCGCGCGCCGCTGTCGGTCAAGAACTACGCCCGCAAGCACCCGCACAAGATGGGCGCCTGGGCTGCCGACTCCAAGTCGCACGTTGCCCACATGACCCAGGGCGACTTCTACGGCAGCGAGAAAGCCGCACTGATCGAAGCTGACGACAGCCTGCGCATCGAGCTGGTCGGCAAAGACGGCAGCACCACCGTCCTGAAAGAAAAGACCGCGGTCAAAGCCGCCGAAGTCATCGACTGCGCCACCATGAGCCGCAAAGCGCTCAAGGCCTTCATCGCCGAACAGATCGCCGATGCCAAGGCCTCCGGCGTGCTGCTGTCGGTGCACCTGAAAGCCACCATGATGAAGGTCTCCGACCCGATCATGTTCGGCGTGATCGTCGAAGAGTTCTACGGCGACGTGCTCAACAAGCACGCCGCAGCCCTGGCCGAAGTGGGCTTCAACGCCAACAACGGTATCGGCGACCTGTACGCCCGCATCAAGGACCTGCCAGCTGACAAGCAGGCCGAGATCGAAGCCGACATCCAGGCCCTGTACGCCGTTCGCCCGGCCCTGGCCATGGTCAACTCGGACAAAGGCATCACCAACCTGCACGTACCAAGCGACGTCATCGTCGACGCCTCGATGCCAGCGATGATCCGCGACTCGGGCAAGATGTGGAACACCGCCGGCGAGCTGCAAGACGCCAAGGCCGTAATCCCGGACCGCTGCTACGCCGGCATCTACCAGGCCACCATCGAAGACTGCAAGGTCAACGGTGCCTTCGACCCGACCACCATGGGCAGCGTACCGAACGTTGGCCTGATGGCGCAGAAAGCCGAAGAATACGGCTCCCACGACAAGACCTTCCAGATCAAGGCCGACGGCGTCGTGCGCGTGGTCGATGGCAAGGGCCAGGTCGTTCTGCAGCAGGACGTCGAAGCCGGTGACATCTTCCGCATGTGCCAGACCAAAGACGCGCCGATCCAGGACTGGGTCAAGCTGGCCGTCAACCGCGCCCGCCTGAGCAACACCCCGGCGGTGTTCTGGCTGGACCCGGCCCGTGCCCACGACGGCGTGATGATCGAGAAGGTGCAGAAGTACCTGAAGGATCACGACACCACTGGCCTGGACATCCGCGTCCTGGCCCCGGTCGACGCCATCAAGTTCTCCCTGGCCCGCATCCGCGAAGGCAAGGACACCATCTCGGTGACCGGCAACGTGCTGCGCGACTACCTGACCGACCTGTTCCCGATCATGGAGCTGGGCACCAGCGCCAAGATGCTGTCGATCGTCCCGCTGATGAACGGCGGTGGCCTGTTCGAAACCGGCGCCGGCGGTTCGGCACCGAAGCACGTGCAGCAGCTGGTCGAAGAGAACTTCCTGCGTTGGGACTCGCTGGGTGAATTCCTGGCCCTGGCCGCCTCCCTGGAGCACCTGGGCAACACCTACGCCAATCCGCGCGCCAAGGTGCTGGCCAACACCCTGGACCAGGCCACCGGCAAGTTCCTCGACACCAACAAGTCGCCTTCGCGCAAGGTCGGCGGTATCGACAACCGTGGCAGCCACTTCTACCTGACCCTGTACTGGGCGCAAGCCCTGGCCGCCCAGAGTGACGACGCTGCCCTGCAGGCGCGCTTCGCCCCGCTGGCAAAAACCCTGGCCGAGAACGAAGCGACCATCGTCGCCGAGCTCAACGCCGTTCAGGGCAAGCCGGCCGACATCGGTGGCTACTACGCCCCGGATGCCGAGCTGACCGCCAAGGTGATGCGCCCAAGCCAGACCCTGAACAGCGCCATTGCCGCCCTGTAAGGTTCGCTTGACGTAACAGCACAAACCCCGGCCACGCACCGGGGTTTGTGCTTTCTGGAATATAGATTTCTAGCGGCCAACGCGAACCCTGTGGGAGCGGGTTCACCCGCGAATGCGTTATTTGCGCCACCATCGCATTCGCGGGTAAACCCGCTCCCACAGGGTCCGAGCAGGCCCTTAAGGAGCTATCAATGACCTGGCAACCCCACATCACCGTCGCCACCATCGTCGAGCACGACGGCAAGTTCCTCTTCGTCGAGGAGTTCAAGGCCGGCCAGCACGTCTTCAACCAACCCGCCGGCCATCTCGAAGCCAACGAGACCCTGCCCCAGGCCGCCCTGCGCGAAACCCTGGAAGAAACCGCCTGGGAGGTCGAACTCACCGGCGTGGTCGGCATCTACCTCTACACCGCCCCCAGCAACGGCGTGACCTACCAGCGCATCTGCTTCGCCGCCCGCCCTGTGCGCCACCACGAAGACCTCGCCCTGGACAGTGACATCGTCCGCGCCGTGTGGCTGACCCGCGACGAGTTGCTGGCCGCCCCCACCCGCTGGCGCAGCGAGCTGGTGCCGCGCTGCCTCGACGACTACCTCGCAGGCCCGTTGCACAGCCTCGAACTGCTCCGCGACTGACGCCACGCCGCGGGTTTGATAGAATCCGCGCTTTTCCCCCTGATACACACCGGTAGCCATGACCAGCCCAGCACTCAAAGACCCCGCCAAGACCCGCGTCATCGTCGGCATGTCCGGCGGCGTGGACTCTTCCGTTTCCGCCCTCCTGCTCATCGAGCAGGGCTACCAGGTGGAAGGTCTGTTCATGAAGAACTGGGAAGAGGACGACGGCACCGAATACTGCACCGCCCGCGAAGACCTGGCCGACGCCCAGGCCGTGTGCGACCGCATCGGCATCAAGCTGCACACCGCCAACTTCGCCGCCGAGTACTGGGACCACGTGTTCGAGCACTTCCTCGAAGAATACAAGGCCGGCCGCACGCCCAACCCGGACATCCTCTGCAACCGCGAAATCAAGTTCAAGGCGTTCCTCGACTACGCCCTGTCGCTGGGCGCCGACCTGATCGCCACCGGCCACTACGTGCGCCGCCGCGACACCGGCGCGATCACCGAACTGCTCAAGGGCCTGGACCCGAACAAGGACCAGAGCTACTTCCTGCACGCCGTCGGCGGCAAGGAAATCGCCCGCACGCTGTTCCCGGTCGGCGAACTGGAAAAACCCGAAGTGCGCGCCATTGCCGAGAAACACGGCCTGGCCACGGCCAAGAAGAAGGACTCCACCGGCATCTGCTTTATCGGCGAGCGCCGCTTCAGCGACTTCCTCAAGCAGTACCTGCCGGCCCAACCCGGCGATATCCAGACCACCGACGGTGAAGTGATCGGCCGCCATCACGGCCTGATGTACCACACCATCGGCCAGCGCCAGGGCCTGGGTATCGGCGGCCTCAAGGATGCCGGCGACGAGCCATGGTACGTGCTGCACAAGGACCTGGCCCGCAACGTACTGGTGGTCGGCCAGGGTAACGAGCACCCGTGGCTGTTCTCCCGTGCCCTGCTGGCCTCGGAAATCTTCTGGGTCAACCCCATCGACCTGAGCAGCCCGCGCCGCCTCACCGCCAAGGTGCGCTACCGCCAGGGTGACCAGCACTGCACCCTCGAACAGACCGAAAACGGCTACCGCGCCGTGTTCGACGAGCCGCAACGCGCCGTCACCCCCGGCCAGTCGGTGGTGTTCTACGACGGTGAAGTGTGCCTGGGCGGCGGCGTGATCGAAATCGCCGAGCCGTGGAGCCCGCGCGCATGAGCAACCTGCAGGAGCAATTGATCGCCCTGGGCGGTGTGTTCCAGGCCGCCGTGCTGGTAGACCGCATCGCCCGCACCGGCCAGGCCAGCGAAGCGACGCTGGGCTGCATGCTCGGCAGCCTGCTGGTGCGCGACCCCAAGGACACCCTGGAAGTATTTGGCGGCGACGACCTCAACCTGCGCGACGGCTACCGCGCGCTGGTCGGCGCCCTGGAGCGCGACCCCAGCAGCCTGCAGCGCGAACCACTGCGCTATGCGTTGTCGATGCTCGGCCTGGAACGCCAACTGGCCAAGCGTGGCGACCTGCTCGACACCATCGGCAACCGCCTGCCGCAGATCCAGTCCCAGGCTGAGCATTTCGGCCTGGTTCACGATAACGTCATCGCTTCCAGCGGAGCCTTGTACCAGGACACCCTGAGCACCCTGCGCCAGCGCATCCAGGTGCACGGCGACATGCGCTTCCTGCAGCAAGCCAACAATGCCTCGAAGATTCGCGCCCTGCTGCTGGCCGGCATCCGCGCCGCGCGCCTGTGGCGCCAGCTGGGCGGGCACCGCTGGCAGTTGGTGTTCAGCCGACGCAAATTGCTCAACGAGCTGTACGGCATGATGCAGGGATAAGCTGCAAGCTCTAAGCTTCAAGCGGCAAGTAAAGGCGATACAGCGTACTGCTTCTACTTGCCGCTTGTAGCTTGCAACTCGCCACTGCTTTTTTCATGTATGATATGCGCCCCCCAAAAGCCTGACTGTCCGAGAACACCCCATGCAGCTCTCTTCGCTCACTGCGGTTTCCCCTGTAGACGGCCGTTACGCCGGCAAAACCCAGGCCTTGCGCCCCATCTTCAGCGAATTCGGCCTGATCCGTTTCCGCGCCCTGGTCGAAGTGCGCTGGCTCCAGCGCCTGGCCGCCCATCCGCAAATCGGCGAAGTGCCGGCGTTCTCCGCCGAAGCCAACGCCGTGCTGGACAGCCTGGCCACTGATTTCAAACTTGAGCACGCCGAACGCGTCAAGGAAATCGAGCGCACCACCAACCACGACGTCAAGGCCATCGAGTACCTGCTCAAGGAGCAGGCCGCTCAACTGCCTGAGCTGGCCAAGGTCAGCGAGTTCATCCACTTCGCCTGCACCAGCGAGGACATCAACAACCTGTCCCACGCCCTGATGCTGCGCGCTGGCCGTGACGAAGTGCTGCTGCCACTGATGCGTCAGATCGCCGAAGCGATCCGCACCCTGGCCCACACCCACGCTGCCGTGCCGATGCTGTCGCGCACCCACGGCCAGCCGGCTTCGCCGACCACCCTGGGCAAAGAACTGGCCAACGTCGTCTACCGCCTGGAGCGCCAGATCGCCCAGGTAGCCGCCGTGCCGCTGCTGGGCAAGATCAACGGCGCCGTGGGCAACTACAACGCCCACCTGTCGGCCTACTCGCAGATCGACTGGGAGCAGAACGCCCGCGCCTTCATCGAAGACGAGCTGGGCCTGGTGTTCAACCCCTATACCACCCAGATCGAACCGCACGACTACATCGCCGAGCTGTTCGACGCCATCGCCCGATTCAACACCATCCTCATCGACTTCGACCGCGACGTCTGGGGCTACATCTCGCTGGGCTACTTCAAACAGAAGACCGTCGCTGGCGAAATCGGCTCCTCGACCATGCCGCACAAGGTCAACCCGATCGACTTCGAAAACTCCGAAGGCAACCTGGGTATCGCCAACGCACTGTTCCAGCACCTGGCCAGCAAGCTGCCGATCTCGCGCTGGCAGCGTGACCTGACCGACTCCACCGTGCTGCGCAACCTGGGCGTGGGCTTCGCCCACAGCGTCATCGCCTACGAAGCCAGCCTCAAGGGCATCGGCAAGCTGGAAGTCAACGAAGCCCGCATCGCCGCCGACCTGGACGCCTGCTGGGAAGTCCTCGCCGAGCCGATCCAGACCGTGATGCGCCGCTTCAACATCGAGAACCCCTACGAGAAGCTCAAAGAGCTGACCCGTGGCAAGGGCATTACCCCTGAAGCGCTGCTGACCTTCATCGACGGCCTGGATATGCCGGCCGACGCCAAGGCCGAGCTCAAGCAGCTCACGCCTGCAACCTATATCGGCAACGCCGTGGCCCAGGCCAAACGCGTCTAAGCTGACCGTCGCGTTCAACGCCCGGCCTGGCCGGGCGTTTTTATTCCCGTACAAAAATTACGTTTTATCAATAGGTTGAACATGAATTCTGTTACTCCACTGCAACTGCTGGGCGGCCTTACGGCCCGTGAATTCCTGCGCGACTACTGGCAGAAGAAGCCGCTGCTGGTGCGTCAGGCCTTCCCCGACTTCACCAGCCCGATCGACGCCGACGAACTGGCCGGCCTGGCCCTGGAAGAAGAAGTCGAGTCGCGCCTGGTGCTCGAGCACGGCGAGCGCCCATGGGAGCTGCGCCGCGGCCCGTTCGCCGAAGACGCCTTCAGCGACCTGCCCGAGCGCGACTGGACCCTGTTGGTCCAGGCCGTGGACCAGTTCGTGCCGGAAGTGGCCGAGTTGCTGGAAAACTTCCGCTTCCTGCCCAGCTGGCGTATCGATGACGTGATGATCAGCTACGCCGCCCCCGGTGGCAGCGTCGGCCCGCACTTCGACAACTACGACGTGTTCCTGCTGCAAGCCGACGGCAAGCGCAACTGGAAAGTCGGCCAGATGTGCAACAGCGACAGCCCGCTGATCGACCACGCCGACCTGCGCATCCTCGCTGACTTCGAACAGAGCGACGAGTGGACCCTGGAGCCAGGTGACATGCTCTACCTGCCGCCGCGCCTGGCCCACTACGGCGTTGCCGAAAACGAATGCCTGACCTACTCGGTAGGCTTCCGCGCGCCGAGCGCCGCCGAAGTGCTGACCCACTTCACCGACTTCCTCGGCCAGTTCCTGCCCGAAGAAGAGCGCTACAGCGACGCCGACGCCCAACCGGTCAGCGACCCGCACGAGATCCAGCACGACGCCCTCGACCGCCTCAAGGCCCTGATCGACAAGCACATGTCCGACAAGGACCTGCTGCTGACCTGGTTCGGCCAGTTCATGACCGAGCCGCGCTACCCCGAGCAGGTGGTAGGCGAGGAGCTGTCCGAACAGGATCTGCTCGACCACCTCGGCCAGGGCGCTATCCTGATCCGCAACCCGAGCGCACGCCTGGCCTGGTCGGAGTTCGGCGATGACCTGCTGTTGTTCGCCAGCGGCCGCAGTTGCCCGCTGCCGGGGAAACTGCGCGAGCTGCTGAAACTGATCTGCTCCGCCGACGCCCTGCACAGTGAAAACCTGGCCGAGTGGCTGCAGGACGAAGACGGCCTGATGCTGGTCCAGCAGCTGGTCATGCAAGGCAGCCTGGGGTTCGCCGATGAATAAGATCAGCGTTCGCCTGGCCGACTGGCACAAAGACAACGCCGACATCCACCGCATCCGCAGCGCCGTGTTCATCGCTGAACAGCACGTGCCGCCAGAGCTCGAGTTCGACGCCGAAGACCCTACGGCCGTGCATTTCCTGGCCATGGAAGGCGAATACCCGATCGGCACCGCGCGCCTGTTGCCCGACGGCACCATCGGCCGGGTGTCGGTGCTCAAGGACTGGCGTGGCCTGCACGTGGGCGATGCGCTGATGCATGCGGTCATCAGCGAGGCGCAGAACCGCGACCTCAAGCAGCAGATGCTCAGCGCCCAGGTGCACGCCACCCCCTTCTACGAGCGCCTGGGATTCCGCGTGGTCAGCGAGGAGTTCCTCGAGGCCGGTATCCCGCACGTCGACATGGTGCGTGATTCGCGCTGAATCACTGAGCAACGCCTGGGGCCGCCTTGCGGCCCCAACCCCTTCGATCACGGCTTTCTTCCTGCCTGTTATTGCGAAATTGCCTACAGTGAAATACTGTATGCACATACAGCAAAACAAGGAACAGCCCGTGGCCAGCACCTCCGCAGCAACGCCAAGCAGTTATGAACAACTGGGTCAGCGCATCCAGAAGATCATCAACAGCCCAATCGCCCAGCGCAGCCGCGCCGCCTTGATCTTCCGCCTCGAACAGGAAACGCCCGAAGACTGGGACACCCTGCTCGCAGAAATCGCCGAGAACGACAACGTCACCCTCGCCCACCGCGATGACGGCGGCGTGCAGATCTTCTGGACCGTTCCGCAGGAAGACTGACCGCCCATGAGAGTTCTGCTTTACGCGGCCACCTGCCTGCTATTGACCACCCCGCTTGCCCAAGCCGACGCCCCACGCACCTTCCAGGAAGCCAAGCAGGTCGCCTGGCGCCTGTATGCGCCGCAATCCACCGAGTTCTACTGCGGCTGCAAATATAACGGCAACAAGGTCGACCTGGCCTCCTGCGGCTACACGCCGCGCAAGAACGCCCAGCGCGCCGCGCGCATCGAATGGGAGCATATCGTTCCGGCCTGGCAGATCGGCCACCAGCGCCAGTGCTGGCAGAGCGGCGGGCGCAAGAACTGCGCGCGCAACGATGTCGCCTACCAGCGCGCCGAAGCCGACCTGCACAACCTTGTACCGAGCATTGGTGAAGTGAACGGCGACCGCAGCAACTACAGCTTCGGCTGGCTGCCGGTGCAGCATGGCCAGTACGGCAGTTGCCTGACCCAGGTCGACTTCAAGGCGAAAAAAGTCATGCCGCGCCCGTCGATCCGCGGGATGATCGCGCGCACTTACTTCTACATGAGCCAGCAGTACGACCTGCGCCTGTCGAAACAGGATCGCCAGCTGTTTGAGGCGTGGAACAAGACCTACCCGCCGCAGGCGTGGGAACAGCAGCGCAACCAGCGGGTTGCGTGCGTGATGGGCCATGGCAACGCATTCGTCGGGCCGGTCAACCTCAAGGCCTGTGGCTGACGGCGCTCAGCCCAGTGTTTGCAGGTAGGCGCTGGCCTGCTGGTAGCGGACCAGACGGGCGAGATCCGCCGGGCCCGGGCAGGCGATGCGCGACAGGTCGCTGTTGTCGGCCAGGTCTGCCAGCTTCACTTCACGGGCCAGCGGGTCGACGCCCAGGCGGATGACGAAGGCTTCGTAGCTTTCGCCTTCGCGCCGGCTCAGGGCCAGCAGCGCGGCGAGTATCTTCAGCGGGAAGCCTTCGCGGGCAAGGTCGGAGAGGGTGAACGGGGTGTCTTCCAGCACATCGTGCAGCACCGCGACGATCCGCTGCTCGGGCGTGGTCACCCGCGCCATCACCCGCAGCGGGTGGAGAATATAGGCCGCCCCACCCTTGTCGTACTGCCCTTCATGGGCCTTGATGGCCAGCGCGATGGCACGTTCCAGCGTTGCCATGTGGCTCTCCTGCTCAGCGTTCGCCCCCTCAGCATAGCCGGTAAAAATGTCCTTCGACATCAAGGCCCTGCCAAGGGTAAGCCGCTCGCAACATGACAGCTTCTTGACGGTCCTGTCAGCGCTCGACACCGTGCTGGATAACCACCGAGTCGGTCCCAAGCTTGGCCATCACCTCCGCCTTGCGCGCATCGGCCTCGGCCTTGCTCGGGTACGGCCCGATCAACACCACCGGCTTGCCCTCGCGGTATTCGACCCAGGACGGGATGCCCTTCTCGATCAGGCGCGCGGTCATGTCGGTCAGGGCGCCCATGTTCGGCCCTTGGATCACTTCCACATCCCAGCCTTCCGGCGCCGGCTGGTCAGCCAGGGCTTCGGCGCGGCGCTGCAGCTCGGCGCCGCCGCAGATTTCGCGGATGCGCAGGTCATTGCCGGTTTCATCGATGATGATCTGGTACTGGCCGTCGCGCTTGATCGCCACGTAGCTGCGATACGCCTCGTACTGTCCGGCATCGTCCTTGCCGCGCACCTGGCCGCAGATGGAGCCCTGGGTGTCGAAGCGCACATTGGCGAACTTGGCCGTCTTGGGGTTTTTCAGGTGCTCAGCCACCTGGTTGTGTACCCCTTCGACCTCGTTGTTACAGCCCGCCAGGGCCAACACCGCCATTACCACAGCCAGTTTGCGCACGCGTGTACCTCCAGATTCGAAGGGGCGGATTCTAGCATGACCAATGCTTGAGTCCGGGGGTTATCCCACCAGCGCCGGCTCATCGCCGGCTGACCATCGCGACAATGGTCGCCTGCAATTCCTGGCGGGCGGCCTCAGGCGCAAGCTCCCCGCAAGCGGCTGCCTGCGACAGTGCCTCGGCAGCCCCGACCAAGGCCCGCAAGCCAGCGGCATCGATGTCGCCACCTGCGGCGAACGGCGCCAGCGCCTGTCGGCACTTGTCGAGAAACGGCCCCTCGTAGGCGCGTTTGAGAGCCTCCATTTCCGGTGAACCCGCCAGCGCCGCGCTGACCCCGGGAATCTCCCGCCCTTGGCTCATCACGCAATTGACATAGGCGTCGGCGATCACCTGCGCCCGCCCTGCCAGGTCGGCCGGGCCGCCGGCCAGGGCGCTGTCGAGCATGGCGGTCTGGCGGGCGTCGTACTCCTGGTACAACGCCACCAGCAGCCCGGTGCGGGTCTCGAAGTGGTCATACACCACAGGCTTGGTGACCCCGGCCTGTTCGGCCAGCCGACCCAGACTCAAACCTTCGGTACCCTCTTCGCGCACCAGCTGCCAGGCCACATCGAGCAACTGACGGCGGCGCTGCTCACGTGAAAGGCGCTTGCGCGAGGGGGTCTTGTCATCGCTTGACATCGCTTACCTACCAAAAGTAACTTACCAAGGGTAACTTACCGCGAGTATATAGCGCTCACGGTTTTCCTGCACAGCTTGATGGAGTCTTCGCCATGCATGCCCTGATCGTCATTGGTCACCACGACCCAGCATCCCTCACCCACGCGCTCGCCGGGCAGATCGCTGCCGGTTTGCACGCCGCCGGCCATACCAGCGAGTTCGCCGACCTGGGGGCCGAGCAGTTCGATCCGCGCTTCGGCCTTGCCGACCACGCCGTGCACCGGCGCCAGGCTGCGGCCCCGGCAGACGTGCTGGCCGAGCAGGCGCGCATCGCACGGGCCGACACCCTGGTGCTGGTCTACCCCATCTACTGGTGGTCGCTGCCAGCCTTGCTCAAGGGCTGGGTGGAGCGGGTGTTCAGCAATGGCTGGGCATTCGACTACCACGCCGACGGCAAGCTGATCAAAAAGCTCGATGGCCTGACCGTGCACCTGGTCGGCGTGGCCGGGGCCGACGCTAGCACCTTCGAGCGCCACGGCTACAACCAGGCGATGACGACGCAGATCGAACACGGCATCTTCGACTACTGCGGCGCCGAGGTGCTCAGCACCACGCTGCTCACCGACAGCGAAATCCAGGACAACCACGCCAACCTCGAACGTGCACGGCAACTGGGCGAGCGACTGTTCGAAGGCCATCTCGCCCTCGCCTGAGCCGCACTAACCGGGGGCGGCAGACCACCGCCCCATTGCAGCAACCCGAGCGACCCGGCTACTATTGAGAACGATTTTCACTAACACTCTGGAAACCGGTCGTTGGACAGCACTTCAACCCGCAAGCTGGGCTTCTTCTTCAGCGACCACCATCGCTGGCTGCTGCAACACATCAACAAGCGCCTGCGCAACCGTGCCGACGCCGAGGACACTGCCGCCGAAGCGTTCTGCCAGATGCTCGGCGCGCGGGTCGACCCAGATAGCATCCAGCAGCCCCGCGCCTACCTGTCGACCATCGCCCGCCGGCTGATCTTCGACCGTCACCGTCGCCGCCAACTCGAACAGGCCTACCTGGACCGCCTGGCCCTGTTGCCGGAGCCAGTGGCCCCTTCGGCCGAGGAACAACTGCTGCTGCTCGAAGCGCTGGTCACCATTGACCAGGTGCTCGATGGCCTGCCGGATATCGTCAAGGCGGCCTTCCTCTATAGCCAGCTCGATGGCCTGAGCTACGTCGACATCGCCGCCAAGCTGAACCTGTCCGAGCGCACCGTCAGCCGCTACATGAAGCAGGCGCTGCGCCAATGCTACCTGTGCGAGCTGCAGCCATGAGCCGCCAAGTGCTCGACAGCATCAGCGAACAAGCCATCGACTGGATGGTGGAACTCAACGCTGGCGGCCATGACGCCAGCCTGCCCGCGCGCCTGCAGCACTGGCTGGGCCAGGACCCTCGGCACCAACAAGCGTGGGACTTGCTGCAACAGCGCCTTGGCCGCCCCTGCGCGGTACTGCGTGGCCTCGATGCACGCGCCCCCGGCCAGACCGAAGCGACCCGCCGCCTCCTGTTGCAACCCACCCGCAGCCGCCGCGACGTGCTGCGCACCATGGCCGGCCTTGGTCTTTTGGGCGGCGGGCTATGGGCCGGCTGGCGCAGTGACGCGGCCCTGGGCTGGCGGGCCGACCTGCATACCGCCAGCGGCCAGCGCCGCAGCTTCACCCTGGACGATGGCAGCCGCCTGAGCCTCAACAGCCACAGCGCGGTCGACGTGCTGTTCGATGCCGGCCAACGCCTGGTGGTATTACGCCGCGGCGAGCTATTGATCCAGGTCGCGGCCGACCCGCAACGCCCGCTGCGGGTACGCACCGCGCAAGGCCAGGTGCAGGCCCTGGGCACGCGCTTCCTGGTCCGCCAGGAGGCAAGCTCGACCCGTGTGGTGGTGCTGCAACACAGCGTACGCGCCAGCCTCGCCGACGGCCGCCAGCTCGACCTGCAGGAAGGCCAGGCCGCCTTGCTGCGCAGCAGCGGTATCGAGCTGCTCGCGCAGGAACAACGCCAGCGCGCAGCCTGGCTCGAAGGCCGCCTGGAGGTGCTCGACGAGCCGCTGCACCAGGTGATCGACGCCCTGCGCGACTACCAGCCCGGTTTCATCCGCCTGGCTCCCGAAGTGCGCAGCCTGCGGGTACAAGGCGTGTTCCCCCTGGATCAGCCCCGGGAGGCCCTGCAGGCCATGAGCGAAACCCTGCCGATCCGCATCGAACACTACGGCCCGTGGCTGACCCTGATCGGGCCGGCGGCTGCGGGTTGAAAATATTTTTGAAAATCATTCGCAAAGGTGTCCGGTTTTCATTTCTCGTTGCACCTAACTCCTGACAGCCAACTTCAAACTCGGGAGAACACCGTGCACAACCTATGGCCCCGCGCCCTGCCCCTCGTCATCGCCCTGAGCAGCCTCAGCGGCTTTGCCCAGGCGCAGACTCAGTCGTTCAACCTGCCGGCGGCAGACCTGGCCACCACGCTCAACCGCATTGCCAGCCAGAGCGGGCACATCATCGCCCTGGAGCCCGGCCTGGTGCGCGGCAAGCAGGCCCCGGCGGTGGTCGGTGAGATGAGTGCCGAACAAGCCATGCAGGCCGCCCTGGCCGGTAGCGGCCTGCAACTGCGGGTGACCGCCAGCGGCCACTTCAGCGTGGCGCCGGCCACCCTGGAGGGCAACGCGCTGGAGCTGGGCAGCACCAGCATCAGCGACAACTACCTGGACGCCACCAGTGAAGGCAGCGGCAGCTACGCCGCGCGTGCCGTCACCCTCGGCAAGGGCGTGCACACGCTCAAGGAGATCCCACAGTCGGTCACCGTCATCACCCGCAAGCAGCTGGACGACCAGGGCATCACCGACCTGCAGGACGCCGTCAACCACACCACCGGCCTGGTCGGTGCCCAAGGCATCGGCCCAGGCGTGGTCATCACCTCGCGCGGCTTCCAGATCGACGACTGGCAGTACGACGGGGTGCCGATCCAGCGCAACAACTACTCGCTGGGCAACTGGGCAACCCAGGACCTGGTGTTCTTCGACCGCGTGGAAATCCTGCGCGGCGCCTCCGGCCTGCTGCAAGGTACCGGCAGCCCGGGTGGCGCGATCAACCTGGTGCGCAAGCGCGGCCAGGCTACCCCGACCGTCGCCCTGACCGGCAAGGCGGGCTCCTGGGATCACTACGGCCTGCAGCTGGACGCCGGCGGCCCGTTGACCAGTGATGGCCGGGTACGTGGGCGCGTGGTGCTGGACGAAGACCAGAGCGACAGTTACATCGATTACCAGTGGAGCAAGAACCACTCCCTGTATGGCGCCCTGGACATCGACCTGAACGACGCCACCACCGTGGGTGGCGGCATCAGCTACAGCCGCCAACAGTCGCGCCCGATGCTGCGCGGCATCCCCCGCTACGCGACCGGCAAGGCGGTGGACCTGCCCCGCTCCACCTACACCGGTGCGCGCTGGAGCCGCGCCGAGACCGACGTCACCACCTACTACCTCGACCTCGAGCACCGTTTCAACGACGACTGGACGTTCAAGACCGCCGCCGTGCGCATGGACGAAACCAATACCTCTACCCACCAGCGCGTGCAGACCATCGACCAAGGCCTGGCCCCCGATGGCACGGGCGTCAGCTATGCCGACTGGATCACCGACTTCCACAACACCAAGCTCGGCCTGGACATGAACCTGGTCGGGCATTTCGATACCGGCTCCGTGGCCCACGAGGTGACCCTGGGTGGCAACTACGCCAAGCTGACCTCCGACGATGCCTATTGGCGCAACTTCGTCGACGATCCCGACGACAACATCTTCGCCATCGATCACAACCGCCCGGAACCTAGCCGCGACAGCCTGCTCGCCGGCGACATGGGCCGCGCCAACCGCGCCAGCTACGACATCCGCCAGAAAGGCCTGTATGGCGCCTGGCGCGTCAAGCCGGTGGAGGACCTGACCCTGGTGCTCGGCGCGCGGGTCAGCTGGTTCGACTACCGCTGGGATTCGACCGACTTCAATGGCCCGAACGAGCCCGGTAACCAACACCCGACCAGCCGCATGACCGAGACCGGGCAGGTCACGCCTTATGCCGGCTTTGTTTACGACCTGACCCGTGAATGGGCCTGGTACGCCAGCTACACCGATGTGTTCGTGCCGCAGACCGAGCGCGCCGTGGGTAACACGCCGCTCAAGCCGGTGGTGGGCAGCAACTACGAGACCGGCCTGAAAGGCGAACTGCTCGACGGCCGCGTCAATGCCTCGCTGGCCGTGTTCCGCTATGACCAGGAAAATCGTGCCGTCACCGACGTCGCCTCGGGCTTTGCCTGCGATGACTGGTACTGCTCGACCGCTGCAGGCAAGGTGCGCAGCCAGGGCGTCGAAGCCGAGGTCAGCGGCGAAGTGCTCAGCGGCCTGCAACTGTTCGCCGGCTATACCTACAACACCACCAAGTTCCTCGACGACCCGGACAACAAGGGCCGTGTATTCAGCCAGTGGACCCCCAAGCACATGCTGCGCGCCTGGGCCGACTACACCCTGCCGCTGGACGGCCAGCGCTGGAGCACCGGGCTGGGCTTCACCAGCCAGAGCCACACCCTGGGCTACGAGCGCAACTATGAAGTGGCAGGCTACACGGTCTGGAACGCACGCCTGGCCTACCAGCTGACGCCCGAGGTGAACCTGGCGGTCAATGCCAACAACCTGTTCGACAAGAAATATTGGGTGGCCGGCTTCAACCAGCTCAATGGCAGCAACAACTACGGTGAGCCACGCAACTTCATGTTCACGGTCAAGTACACGCCGCAGTTCTGATCCGCCTCAATCCGCCAGGGGCCATTCTGCCAGCGGCCAGTACTGGCCCTTGCGCGACTCGTACAAGGTGAAGCTGCGCGCCGCCAGGAAGAACTCCGGCGCTTGCGCCGCCTCCGGCAGCGGCCCGCGAAAGTCCCGTGACAGCGTCAGGTGCGGCCGGTACTCGCGCACCTGCGCCTCGATACCCAGCGGCAGCACTGCCTGCTGCAGGGCATAGACCAACTGGCGCAGGGCCGCTGGCGCCTGCTCGGGCTCAAGCACCAGGGCGCTCGCCCGCGGCCACACCTGCAACCGGTCGAGCACCACCCGCAGCGGCGCATCCGGGCGCGGCAACGGCTCGACGGCGGCGCACACCGCCGGCACCAAGGCCGCATCCACATCCCCCAGGAACAACAAGGTCACATGGAAGTTGTCCGCCGGCACCGGCTTGCCGCTGCGCAGATTGAGGCCACGGCGCCACTGGGCGATGGCGCGGCGCTGTCCATCACTGACCGAAAGGGCGAAGAACAGGCGCTTGAACGGTGCGCCGCTGGGGCGGGATTCCTGGACCATAGGGCGTTCCTTGTCAGAAGATTGGGGCAATCCAAAACACAAAGCGCATGGAAAAACCAGTTGAATCGTTTGCGCAAGCTGTAGGCCATTACACCTAAGTCGCCCGGAATTTACGTAACAATAAGTACAATCCCTGACGATGTTTGTTTATGCTGGCGGGCTTATGCCATGGCGCATGGCCATTTTTTAGACAAGTAACCGTCCATGAAAATTGCACTCGTACTGATCTTCGTCCTCTCGATCGCCTATGTTCACCTGCGCGGTCGGGTTCGTCACAAGCTGACCCGCCAGCTGGGCGACCACTCCAGCTTCCTCGCCCCGGTCAACAGTTTCCTTTACCTGTTCTCCAGGCTCCCCGCCAAACCCTACCTGCCGGTCGAGGCGTTCCCCGAGCTGCAACCGCTCAAGGACCACTGGCAGGAGATCCGTGCCGAGGCCCAGCAACTGCTGCATGCCGGCGAGATCAAGAAGTCCGAGAATTACGATGACGTCGGTTTCAACTCATTCTTCAAGACCGGCTGGAAGCGCTTCTACCTTAAGTGGTACGGCGAGAGCCATCCCTCGGCGATGAGCCTGTGCCCGCGCACCACCGAGCTGCTGCAGGGTATCGGCACGGTCAAGGCGGCGATGTTCGCCACCCTGCCACCGGGCGCCAAACTGGTGCGCCACCGCGACCCGTACGCCGGGTCCTACCGCTACCACCTGGGCCTGGACACACCCAACGACGACGGCTGCTACATCGATGTCGACGGCGAGAAGTATTCGTGGCGCGACGGCGAAGCGGTGATGTTCGACGAGACCTACATCCACTACGCCGCCAACACCACCGAGCACAACCGCATCATCCTGTTCTGCGACGTCGAACGCCCGCTCAAGTACCGCTGGGCGAGCGCCTTCAACCGCTGGTTCAGCCGCAACGTCATGGCCGCCGCCGCCGCGCCCAACGATGCCAATGACAAGACTGGCGGCATCAACCGCCTGTTCACCCGCATCTACAAGATCCGTGAACGCGGCAAGGCGCTGAAGAAACGCAACCGCATGCGCTACTACCTGGAAAAGTGGGCCGTGGTCGCAGCACTGGTGCTGGTGTTCATCTACATCTGACCCACCACTACCACCAGCCCACACACCACTGTAGGAGCGGCCTTGTGTCGCGAAAGGGCCGCAGCGCGGCCCCAGGATTTCAGCGTAAAAGCAGAAATCGCCAGGGCTGCTCTGCAGCCCTTTCCGGCCGGTCCGGCGCCCCGGCAAGGCCGCTCCTACAAAGCCCCTGCCCTCCTGATCCAGCCCCTCCCGCCAAACATGGACTAGCCTCAAAGCTCCCCCGACCAACCTGACAAGGTGAAGACGATGAGCATGATGGACTGGGACGCCTACCGTAAGCAGTTGATGGCCGGCATCGGCGATCTCAAGCAACTGTCTCCCGATACCGTGGCCGGCTACATGACCGCCAGCGGCGCCGGGGCCAAGACCAATCACCTGGACGCCAAGACCCGCGAGCTGATCTCCCTGGCCGTGGCGGTAACCACCCGCTGCGACGGTTGCATCGCCGTGCATTCGCAGCAGGCGGTCAAGCACGGCGCCACACGCGAAGAAATCGCCGAGGCCCTCGGCGTGGCGGTGGCGATGAATGCCGGCGCCGCCCTGGTGTACTCGGCCCGGGCCCTGGATGCGGTCGGCAAAGCCAGCAACTAGCCCCTTCACGGCGCCAGCGCCCTTGCGCGCCGGCGCCGCGACACCCAGACTTGGCGGCCCAGCCCGCGCAGGAGCCGCCATGATCCACATCCGCCCCATGACCCCGGAAGACTTCCCGCGCTTCTGGCCAACCTTCCAGGCCATCGTCCAGGCCCGCCAGACCTACGCCTTCGACCCCGCCCTGAGTTACGAGCAAGCCCTGGCGCTGTGGCTTGAAGCACCGCTGCGCACCCTGGTGGCCGAAGAAGACGGCGAGCTTCTCGGCTCCTACTACCTCAAGGCCAATGCCGCCGGCCCCGGCGCTCATGTTGGCAACTGCGGCTACATGGTCTGCGAGAACGCCCGGGGCCGCGGCGTGGCGCGGCTGATGTGCGAACACTCGCAGAAGCTGGCACGCCAGGAAGGCTTGCTCGCCCTGCAGTTCAATTCGGTGGTGGCAACCAACGAGGTGGCCGTGGCGCTGTGGCACAAGCTCGGTTTCGAGACGGTCGGGCGCCTGCCCCGGGCCTTCCGCCACGCCCAGCTGGGGCTGGTGGACTGCCTGGTGATGTACAAGTGGCTGGCCGATGAGCCCGTCGTGGAAAAGCCCCCCCTGCTGATCGGCCGCAAGAATATCGAAGCACGGGTGTCGCGCCGGCGCGGTCGCTGAAGCATGGATTAGCTGTGACACCTGTCAGGCCTTATCGCCGGCAAGCCGGCTCCCACAGGGTAATGCCGTACTACTGTGGGAGCCGGCTTGCCGGCGATGAGGCCCGCACGCCAACCACACAACCCCTTGACCCACATGATCTTTCCGTTCGCTCCAACGCTTGACTGACTCCCCGCGCGATGGTCAGATGCGCGCCAGTTTCAGGTGCCCTACGCCGCCGTGCGCAGGGTGAAACGGGAAGCCGGTGCGTCGCTCCATGCGACAAGTCCGGCGCTGCCCCCGCAACGGTAAGCGAGCGAACCCTTCGACACACCACTGTGCGCCAGCATGGGAAGGTGAAGGCTTCACGACCCTCGCAAGCCCGGAGACCGGCCTGAGGCTCCACTTGGCAACCCGCGGTGGGCGGGCGCAGGCCGGTTTCCGCGTGCGCGCCTGCGTGCGCGGTTCGCCTTTTGCGTGTTTTCCACCGGGATCCATTCATTCCTGCAGCAGTGGAACGACATGTCCCGTATCAGCAAGCGTTACTCCCTGGCGGCCTGCCTGGCCGTCGCCCTGCCGGCCCAGGCCGAACAGCAGACCACCCTCACCCTGCCCTCCACGGCCATCACCGACAGCCGCGACGCGCAAACCGTCGACCTGGCCACTCCGACCCAGGCCGGTTCACGCCTGAACCTCAGCGCCCTGGACACCCCCGCCAGCACCAGCAGCCTCGGCGAAGCGCAGATCCAGCAGCGCAACAACCTCACCGTGCAGGACGCCGTAACCCGCTCGCCGGGCATCACCTTCATCGGCACCCCCGGCGATGGCGGTACCGGCCTGTCGGCGCGTGGCTTCAGCGGGCAGAACTCGGTGATGACCCTGTTCGACGGCGCACGCCTGTACACCGGTGCCGGCACCCAGACCTTCCCGGTCGACCCATGGATGGTCGAGCGCATCGACGTCATCCGCGGCCCGGCCTCGGTGCTGTACGGCGAAGGCGCCACCGGCGCGGTGGTCAACGTGATCCCGAAAAAGCCCTTCGCCGGCGAGATCAGCAACCACCTGCGCCTGGGCTACGGCTCCTGGGACCGTCAGCAACTGGGCCTGGACAGCGGCGGCAGCCTGAGCGAGCGCCTGAGCTACCGCGTCACCCTCAACCAGCAGGCCGGCAACGGCTACATCGACCGCACCGACTCGCGCAGCCTGGCCCTGAGTGCCGCGCTGCGCTTCGATGCCAGCGACGACCTCAGCTTCACCCTCGCCCACGAGCGTGGCGATGCACAGCCGGCCAACTACTACGGCACGCCGCTGATCGACGGCCATCTGCGCAGCAGCCTGGCCAAGAAGAACTACAACGTCAGCAACGACGTGCAGCGCTACCATGATGAGTGGACACGCTTCACCACCGACTGGGCCATCAACGACAGCGTCTCGGCCAGCAACCAGCTCTACTACATCAAGAGCCGCCGCCACTGGCGCAACGCCGAGCAGTACGCCTGGGACGCCGACAACGGGGTGGTGCAGCGCGGCAGCTTCCTCGAGATCAAGCACAACCAGGAGCAGATCGGCGACCGCCAGCGCTTCACCTTCGACCACTCACTGTTCGGCCTGGCCAGCAAGACCGTGGTCGGTGCCGAGTACAACCACATCCGCTTCAACATCGACAGCAACTGGCCCTACGACGACGGCAGCACAGACCCACTCGATCCTTGGCAGCCCGCGCCCGGTGCCTTCCATAGCGCCAGCCCGACCCAGCCGCAGTCGCTGTCGAAAACCAGCACCTTCGCCCTGTTCGCCGAAAACCGCACCCAGCTCACCGAGCGCCTGTCCCTGGTTACAGGCATTCGCCGCGACCAGAACCACATCGACCGCAACAACTTGCTCGACGACACCCGCGGCGACCGCAGCCTGCAGGGCGGCAACTGGCGCGCCGGGCTGGTGTTCGCCGTCACCGACGACCTGTCGTTGTATGGCCAGTATTCCACCAGCGAAGACGGCGTCGGCGACCTGATCACCCTGCGCCCCGAGCAGCGCCTGGACCTGACCGAGGCCAAGCAGACCGAGCTGGGCCTCAAGCAGCGCTTCTGGGAAGGCCGCGGCGAATGGACCCTGGCGGCCTATCACATCGTCAAGGACAAGCTGCTGGTCAGTGACCCGGTCACCCACACCAAACAGCAGGCCGGCCAGCAGACCTCCGATGGCCTGGAGGCAAGCCTGGAACTGGCGCTGGGCAACCAGTGGCAGCTGTCGGCCAATGCGGCGCTGGTGCGGGCGAAGTACGACGAGTTCGACGAAGTGAGCGGTGGCATCGCCTACGACCGCTCGGGCAACCGCCCCACCGATGTGCCACGGCGAACCGCCAACCTGTGGCTGAGCAAGGGTTTCGGCCAGGCTGTCGATGCCGGCATCGGCCTGCGCTATGTCGACCAGCGCTACGCCACCACCGCCAACGACCAGCACGTGCCGGGCTACACCGTGATCGATGGCAACATCGGCTGGCAGGTATTGCCGGACGTACGCCTGGGGCTGCAGGTGAACAACCTGTTCGACCGTGAATACGCAATGTCGGCCTACAGTGGCGAGCAGTGGCTGCTGGGCGCACCGCGTTCGTACTTCGCCACGGTCGATTACCGCTTCTGAGCCAAAGGCCTCATCGCGGGGCAAGTCGCATCGGCGCACCGCCGCTCCCACAGGGTCCGTGCATTCCCCAGGCGTTCACAGTACCTGTGGGAGCGGGTTTACCCGCGAAGATGACACCTCGCTGCCTGGCACGGGCTATGCCCGTGTTCGCGGGTAAACCCGCTCCCACAGAGCGGTGGTGCGCCGATGCGACTTGCCCCGCGATGAGGCCGCCGGTGCTTGTACATCACCGCGCAAGCTGATCGACTAGGGCAAGCCCCGCCCAAAGCAGCACGCCATGACCGATATCCCGCAAATCCCCGACCCGCCCGTGCATTCGCTCGACCAGCCGCACACCGTGCTGTTCCTTGCCTATCCGCAAATGGGCCTGCTCGACCTGACGGGTGCACAGACAGTGTTCTGGGCCGCCACCAAGGCCCGTGCCGAACGCGGCCTGCCCGGCTACCGGGTGGTCACCGCCAGCCTCACCGGTGGCCTGCTGCCCACCGCCGAAGGGCTGGCGGTCGGTACCGAGACTTTGCAGCCCTGGTTGCAGGAACCCGTGGACACACTGGTGGTGCCCGGCGCCCCGGAAATAGTCCGCACCCTCCCCGAACACGGCGAACTGGTCGACTGGCTGCGCCTGGTCGCCGCCCGCGCCCGGCGCACCGCCTCGGTGTGCAGCGGCACCTTCCTGCTGGCCGCCGCCGGCCTGCTCGACGGCCGCCGGGCGGCCACCCACTGGGCCATGTGCGACGCCCTGCACCAGCGCTTCCCGGCCATCGAGGTGGATGCCGAATCGATCTTCGTGCAGCAGGACCAGGTGTGGACCAGCGCCGGGGTGAGCGCCGGCATCGACCTGGCCCTGGCCCTGGTGGAAGCCGATTGCGGCCGAGAGGTGGCCATGCAGGTGGCGCGCGAGCTGGTGGTGTTCCTCAAGCGCCCCGGCGGGCAGGCGCAGTTCAGCGAGTTGCTCAAGGCCCAGGGCGAGGACAGCGCCGCCTTCGACGCCCTGCACCTGTGGCTCAACGACCACCTGGGCGACCCCCGCCTGAGTGTCGAACGCCTGGCCGAGCAGGCGCGCATGAGCCTGCGCAACTTCACCCGGGTGTACAAACAGAAGACCGGCCGCACCCCGGCCAAGGCCATCGAGCTGTTCCGCCTGGAAGCCGCCCGCCGCCTGCTGGAGAACTCCACCCAGCACATCGAGCAGATTGCCCGCCACTGCGGCTTTGGCAGCGAGGAACGCATGCGCCAGGCGTTCCAGCGCCACCTGGCAGTCACCCCGCGCGACTACCGCGCGCGCTTCGCCCGCAGCGTGCCGCTGGCCGAAATCCAGGGTTCTTTGGCCTAGGGCGCAACGCCGGCCACGCTTAGCATCCTTGCTGCGTCAACCATCCTCATCGCGGGGCAAGCCCGCTCCCACAGTGCCGTGGGAGCGGGCTTGCCCCGCGATGGGCCACAGGTCGGACCAGGCCCCACCCAGCAGCACCAGGCGTACCCTTTTCCCACTGCCGTGCCCGAACCGACAATTCCAACTATCCGCGGTATTCGGAACCTCCAGGAGCACCCTCATGAAACAGATCCTGATCATTGGCGCAGGCTTCGCCGGGCTGTGGAGCGCCCTGGGCGCCGCGCGCCAGCTTGACCTGCACGGGCGCGACGACGTCGCCATCACCGTGCTCGCCCCCCAGGCCGAGCTGCATGTGCGCCCGCGCTTCTACGAACCCGAAGTGCACACCATGGCCGCGCCGCTGCAGGCGCTGTTCGATGCGGTCAATGTGCGCTTCGTCAAAGGCAGCGCCAGCCACATCGACGAAAAAAACCGTCAAGTGACCTACCGCGCGCCCGGCGGCATCGAGTCGAAACTGAGCTACGACCGCCTGATCATGGCGTGCGGCAGCCTGCTGAACCGCCCCGACATGGCCGGTATCGAGCATGCCTTCGATGTCGACAAGATCGACTCGGCGTCGCGCCTTGAACAACACCTGAAATCCCTCGCCGGCCGGCCCGACAGCCCGGCACGCAATACCGTGGTGGTGGCCGGCGGCGGCTTCACCGGTATCGAGACCGCCACCGAACTGCCGTCGCGCCTGCACAAGATCCTGGGTGATCGCGTGAAACCACGGGTGATCGTGGTCGACCGCGGCCGGACAATCGGCGCCGCACTGGGTGACGGCATCCGCCCGGCCATCGAGCAGGCCAGCGCGCACCTGGGCATCGAATGGATCTGCGGTGCCACGGTGGCCTCGGTGGATGATGGCGGCGTGATGCTCGACAACGGTCAGCGCATCGACGCCAGCACGGTGATCTGGACCGTCGGATTCAAGGCCAACCCACTCACCGAACAGATCAGCGGTGAACGCGACCGCCAGGGCCGCCTGCACGTCGACGGCAACCTCAAGGTCATCGGCAATGAGGCGGTGTACGCCGCGGGCGACGTGGCCTACGCAGCGTGCGACGAGGTCGGCAACCATGCGGTGATGTCCTGCCAGCACGCCATCCCGCTGGGCCGCTATGCCGGCAACAACGCCGCCGCCGAACTGATCGGCGTGGCGCCGATGACCTACAGCCAGCCCAAGTACGTCACCTGCCTGGACCTCGGTGCCTGGGGCGCGGTGTACACCGAAGGCTGGGAGCGCACGGTGTCGCCGCCGACCGACAAGGCCGAGGCCAAGGTGCTCAAGCACCAGATCAACTCGATCTGGATCTACCCACCAGCTGCGGATGATCGTGCGGCGGCGCTGGCGGCGGCTGATCCGCTGATTCCGGTGGCCTAGCCAAAGCCAGCGCGGTCACTGTAGGAGCGGCCTTGTGTCGCGAAAGGGCTGCAGAGCAGCCCCAGCAATCTTGAGCTCAGTCTACGATCCCGGGGGCGCTGCGCGCCCCTTTCGCGGCACAAGGCCGCTCCTACAAAAGGGCAGCGTCAATCACTGGTCATTGATATCAGCTATGCATCCAATGCATTTGCCCCTCGCGCCGAACCCATGGCATAGATGCTCGATCACGCCTTCCAGGAGTTTCCGCGCATGAGCAAGCACCCCTACGTCCCGCCCAAGGTCTGGACCCACGAGGCACCTTCCGGCGGCCAGTTCGCCAGCATCAACCGCCCGATCGCCGGCCCGACGCATGACAAACAGCTGCCGCAGGGCTTGCACCCGCTGCAGCTCTATTCCCTGGCCACCCCCAATGGCGTCAAGGTGACCATCCTGCTCGAAGAACTGCTGGCCCTGGGGCATACCGGCGCCGAATACGACGCCTGGCTGATCCGCATCGGCGAAGGCGACCAGTTCGGCAGCGGCTTCGTCGGGGTCAACCCGAACTCGAAGATCCCCGCCCTGCTCGACCGCAGCGTAGAACCGCCGGTACGGGTGTTCGAGTCTGGCTCGATCCTGCTGTACCTGGCCGAAAAATTCGGCGCCCTGCTGCCCAAGGATCCGGCCAGCCGCACCGAAAGCCTGAACTGGCTGTTCTGGCAGATGGGCTCGGCGCCCTACCTGGGCGGTGGTTTCGGCCACTTCTATGTGTACGCGCCCGAGAAGTTCGAGTACGCCATCAACCGCTTCACCATGGAAGCCAAGCGCCAACTCGACGTGCTCGACCGTCGCCTGGCCGAAAGCAGCTACCTGGGTGGCGATGAATACAGCATCGCCGACATCGCCGTATGGCCCTGGTATGGCCAACTGGTACGCGGCAACCTGTATGGCGCCGCGGAGTTTCTTGCGGTACACCAATACCCCAACGTGCAACGTTGGGCCGAAGCCATCGCGCAACGCCCGGCAGTACAGCGTGGCACCCGGGTAAACCGGACCTGGGGCGATGAAGCGAGCCAGGTTCCCGAGCGCCATTCGGCAGCCGACCTGGGCTGATCACGAAGGGTCGCTCAGCCACGCTGGGCGGCCCATACGAAATAGTGGCACTTTGCCCTAAAGTTCCACTCCCCCCAGCCGTAATCCTTGATCTGCCTCCCTCGAACAAGGACACACCGGCTTGAAGCAACTCCTTAAAAGCACCGCCCTCGTGGCCATGCTGTCGATGGGCGGCTGCGTGTCCTTCCAGGTCACTGGCCCCATCAACGCCCCTGTCCACCCCGTCGCCGTCACCAGCCCGCGCACCGCACAGGTCGCCGATGTCACGGTGTCCGCCCCCGGCCTCGACCAGGCTACCCGCGAAGCCATCAGCCGCTCGCTGACCAAAGACCTGGACCGCTACGTGGACAAGGCCGGCTATTTCAAGTCAGTCAGCGAGTACCCCACCCGCCTGGGCGAACAGGACGTGGTGCTGAAGTTCGACTTGACCTCGCTCAAGGGCCGTCGCGCGCCGCACCCTGGCTATTTCCCCGGTGCGCTGCTGACCCTGACCCTGTGGATCTGGGTCAACGGCCCGATCTACGTGGACAGTTTCGACTTGGCCGGCGACCTGGTGATCGTCGACCGCGACGGCGTCGAGCTTGCCCGTAGCAAGGACCAGATCACCTTCAAGCACAACGTCGGCCTGTACGGCGGCGACTACTGGGCACCGACCATCATGGGCGGCAAACAGCTGTCGCTGCTGGTCGGCGAGCTGCTGGACAGCGCCACCGTGCAATTGGCAAAACGTTAAATCAGGAATCGATACATGAACGTGCTTAAACAAGGATTGCTGCTCGGCGCATTGCTGCTCGGCGGCTGCGTCTCTTATTCCACCGGCGACCTGGCCCCGGTCGGCACCTGGCCGCCTGCGGCCAGCAGCGAAGCGGCCAAGCCCAGCGCCTACCTGCGCACCACCGCGCTGTACCAGGTCAACGACAATCCGGCCACTGCCGCCGCCGGCGCCCACGCGCAGATGTGGGAGAAGGCCATCAGCGAGACCTACCAGGAATCCGGCCGTTTCACCCAGGTCAGCACGCGCAAGGTCGAATCGGACCTGTACGCCGAATCGACCCTGACCAACCATGAGCAGTTCGTCATGGCCTCGGCGTTCATCACTGGCTTCACCTTCTTCATCATTCCGTCCACGGCGAAGAACACCTTCACCCTGCAGACCGTGTTCAAGGACAAGGAAGGCAAGGAAGTCGGGCGTATCAGCAAGAGCGAGTCGGTACGCACCTGGATGCAACTGGTGCTGATCGTCGGCCTGCCGTTCCAGGCCGACACCCGCGACGTGGTCCGTGAGCTGGCGCGCAGCACCCTGGACGAAGCGGTGCAGCGCAAGCTGCTGTAAGCGACCGGGCAACTGAAGTAAGCCATTCGCCGGCCTTGTCGGCGAATGGCACCAGCGCAATACCCACGCCCAGCACAATGCTGTGACGCAACGAAGCATTTCCCCACTGCATGCCTGCTCCGGCAAAGCCTTCTTGCTACACTCGCCGCCATGATTTTTCCACCTGCACAACTGTGGTGACAGCATGATCGAGGTAACCGAGGTTTCCATTGCCGAGCTGCGCGACGCGCTCGAGTCTGGCCGCACGACAGCGGTCGAGCTGGTCAAGGCCTACCTGGCGCGCATCGACGCCTATGACGGCAAGGACACCGCCACCGCACTCAACGCCGTGGTAGTGCGCAACCCTGAAGCGCTGAAAGAGGCCGAGGCCTCCGATGCCCGCCGGGCCCGTGGCGAAGTCCTCGGCCCGCTGGACGGCATCCCCTACACCGCCAAGGACAGCTACCTGGTCAAAGGCCTGACCGCCGCCTCTGGCAGCCCTGCCTTCAAGGACCTGGTCGCCCAGCGCGATGCCTTCACCGTCGAGCGCCTGCGCGCCGGCGGCGCCATCTGCCTGGGCAAGACCAACATGCCACCGATGGCCAACGGCGGCATGCAGCGCGGTGTGTATGGCCGCGCCGAAAGCCCGTACAACGCCGCCTACCTGACCGCGCCGTTCGCCTCCGGCTCGTCCAACGGCGCCGGTACCGCCACCGCCGCCAGCTACAGCGCCTTCGGCCTGGCCGAAGAGACCTGGTCCAGCGGCCGTGGCCCTGCCTCGAACAATGGCCTGTGCGCCTACACCCCGTCGCGCGGGGTGATCTCGGTGCGCGGCAACTGGCCGCTGACCCCGACCATGGACGTGGTCGTGCCTTATGCCCGCACCATGGCCGACCTGCTGGAAATCCTCGACGTGGTGGTGGCCGACGACGCCGACAAGCGCGGCGACCTGTGGCGCCTGCAGCCATGGGTGCCGATCCCCGCCGCCTCCAGCGTGCGCCCGGCCTCGTACCTGGCCCTGGCGGCCGATGCAGCCTCGCTCAAGGGCAAGCGCTTCGCCGTGCCGCGCATGTACATCAACGCCGACGCCGAGGCCGGCACGTCCGAGAAACCGGGCATCGGTGGCCCCACCGGCCAGCGCATCAACACCCGCGCCAGCGTGATCGAGCTGTGGAAGCAGGCGCGCCAGGCCCTGGAAGCGGCCGGTGCCGAAGTGGTCGAAACCGACTTCCCGCTGGTGTCCAACTGCGAGGGCGATCGCCCCGGCGCACCCACCGTGTTCAACCGCGGCATCGTCAGCAAGGAATTCCTCCATGACGAGCTGTGGGAACTGTCCGGCTGGGCCTTCGACGACTTCCTGCGGGCAAACAACGATCCCAAGCTCAACTGCCTGGCCGACGTCGACGGCCCGCAGATCTTCCCCCACGACCCGGGCACCCTGCCCAACCGTGAGGATGACCTGGCCGCCGGCATGGACGAGTACGTCAACATGGCCAAGCGCGGCCTGAAGACCTGGGACCAGATCGCCACCGTGCCGGACGGCCTGCGCGGCCTGGAGCAGACCCGCAAGCAGGACCTGGAAGACTGGATGGACGCCCAGGGCCTGGACGCGGTGCTGTTCCCCACCGTGGCCGATGTGGGCCCGGCCGATGCCGATGTGAACCCTGCCTCGGCGGATATCGCCTGGAGCAACGGTATCTGGGTGGCCAACGGCAACTTGGCGATCCGCCACCTGGGTGTACCGACCGTGACCGTGCCCATGGGCGTGATGGCCGATATCGGCATGCCGGTGGGCCTGACCTTCGCCGGCAAGGCCTACAGCGACAACAATTTGTTGAAATTTGCCGCTGCCTTCGAGGCGACCGGCTCGCGCCGCATGATCCCGCCGCGTACGCCCAAGCTGTCCTGATCGACAGATCATCGCGGGGCAAGCCCGCTCCCAACGCACGATTGCGTGGGAGCGGGCTTGCCACGCGATGCTTTCTACCCCGCTGGAATATTTCAACAAGGCATGCAAAAATCAACTAACTGTTGATAATGCGATGCCGCCATGACGCCTTCCCAAGAGCGCCAGCTCACCCTCACCGTACTCAAGGCCACCCTCCAGGCCTTGGGCAGTGTTGTCCCGCGCAACGTCGAAATCCTCCTGCACGACCTCGACCACCCCGAACACTCGGTGGTGGCCATCGTCAACGGCCAGCTCTCCGGGCGCCAGGTCGGCAGCCCGATCCTCGCCGCCCCCGAACAGGACCAGGGCTTCAAAGCACTGATGCAGGCCGCCAATGGCCAGCCAGGCTGCGAGCCGGTAGTGCTGCCCGACTACCCCACCACACTCAAAGGCCGCAACCTGCGCAGCGCCACGGCGATCTTTCGCGACAGCGGCGGGCACCCGTTTGCCAGCCTGTGCGTGAACACCGATGTCACCGGCCTCGATGCCGCCATGGCCTTCCTGCAGCACTTCCAGCCACTGGGCGCCACGCCCGCCCCGGCCATGAGTAGCGAGCCCGCCGACATGGCCGTGCTGATGGCCGAGATCATCCACGACTCGCTGCAACGCAGCGGCCAGGGCCGGATGAACAAGCAGGCCAAGGTCGAGGCGGTGCGGGTGATGCAGGAGCGCGGGCTGTTCATCGTCAAAGGCGGTGTGGAGAAAGCCGCCGAGGCCCTCGGCGTGACTCGCTACACCATCTACAACTACCTGGAGCAGCTGCGCGGCGAGCACGCCCCGGCTGCCCGCGACTAAAAACCTGGAGCCCCCATGCCACTGCACATCCAAACCCCGCTGATCGAATCCCGCCCCCTTTCGCTGAGCGCCGGCCGCCCGGTATGGCTCAAGCTCGAGGCCCTGCAACCCTGCGGCTCGTTCAAGCTGCGCGGGGTCGGGCATGCCTGTGAAATACACCGGGCCCGTGGCGCGCAACATTTCGTCTCGTCGTCGGGCGGCAATGCCGGGCTGGCGGTGGCCTATGCCGGGCGCAAGCTGGGGCTGCCGGTGACCGTGGTGGTACCCGAAACCACCACCGAGCGGGCCAAGGAGCTGTTGCTCCTCGAGGACGCCAAGGTCGTGGTGCACGGCAGCTCGTGGCAGGAGGCCAACGCCCATGCCCAGACGCTGCTGGGGCCGGACGATGCATTCATCCACCCCTTCGACGACCCGCTGCTGTGGACCGGCCATGCCAGCATGATCGACGAAGTGGCGGCGGCGGGCTTCAAGCCCGATGCCGTGGTGCTCTCGGTCGGTGGCGGCGGGCTGCTCAGCGGTGTGGTCGAAGGCCTGCAACGCAATGGCTGGCACGACGTTCCTGTGCTGGCGGTGGAGACCGACGGCGCGGCGTCGCTGCATGCGGCCATTGCTGCCGGGCATACCGTGGAGCTGCCGGGCATCCAGTCGGTGGCCACCTCACTGGGGGCCAAGCGGGTTGCCGAGCAGGCGCTGGCCTGCAGCCGTAGCCAAACCGTGAATAGCCACCTGGTCAGCGACCGCGAAGCGCTGCAAGCCTGCGAAAGGCTGCTGCGCGATCACCGGGTGCTGGTCGAACCGGCCTGCGGTGCGGCGCTGGCGTTGCTGCAGCGGCCAGAGGTGTTCCAGGCCTACGGCAATGTGCTGGTCATCGTCTGCGGTGGCGCGACCGCCACACTGGAGCAGATCCGCGCCTGGCTGGAACAGGTGGCCTAGGCCCAGCCTGCGGGTACAAGCCGATGGCAGGCCAACTGGGTATCGCTATATACTTTTCAACATAGCGATTCAGAAGTCCTGCCTTAGCCATGTCCAGTATCCGTGACCGCAACCTGCAACTGATCCTCGAAGCCGCCAGCGAAGAGTTCGCCCAACACGGCTTCGCCGCCGCCCGGGTCGACGCCATCGCCACCCGCGCCGGCCTGCCCAGGGCCAATGTCTTCTACTACTTTCGCAAGAAGCAGCAGCTCTACACCGCCGTGCTGGACCTGGTGATGGAGCCCTTGCTGCTGGCTTCGCGCAGCCTCGCGGCCGAGGCCCATCCAGAGCACGCCCTGCCCCGCTACTTCAAGGCCAAGGCCGAGGTGGCCCGCCGGCACCCCCATGCCACGCGGGTCTGGCTCAAGGAAATGCTCCACGGCGGCCAGCGCCTGCCTGGCGAGCGCAGCGAGGCCCTGCGCCACAGCGCCCGGCAGAACCTCGCCTGCCTTGCGCAGTGGATGGAGCGCGGCCTGATTGCCCGGACCGCGCCGGAGCATCTGCTACTGTTCCTCTGGTCCACGCCCCTGGCCAGTTTCCGTTTCGGCGAGGCGCCCGGCAGCTCGGCGCAGCTCAAGCCGACGCGGGCGTCGACCCAGGCGCTGGCCGACCTGTTTCTGCGCGGCCTGCGCCCGGAGGCTGAGGTCCCGAAGCTTATCGCTGTATAAAAAAACCATAACGAAATACCCCCTGATGAGGAGTACCGGCATGACTGCCACCAACACTGCAAAGGAAGCTGTGGGTGCCCCCTATCAGCTGGACCTGATGAAACATGCCCAGCGCATGACCTGGCAGGCCGTCGAGCGCATCGCCCAGGGCATCCGCCCCGGCATGCGCGAATCCGAGGCCCGCGCACTGGGCCAGCAAGTGCTGGAAGCCTTGGGCATGCAGCGGATCTGGCACCCCACCCACATCCGTTTCGGCGCCAACACCCTGAAGACCTTCAAGCAGCGCTCCGAGGGTGACCCTGTGCTGGGCGCGGACGACATCTATTTCATCGACATGGGCGTGGTCTGGGAAGGCCATGAGGGCGATGCCGGCACCACCTTCGTCACCGGCAACGACCCACAGAAGATCGCCTGCGCCGCAGCGGTGAAAACCCTGTTCGACGAGGTCCAGGCGCACTGGCGCAGCCAGGGGGTGACGGGCATCGAGCTGTACGATTTTGCCGCCAAGCGCGCCCGGGAAATGGGCTGGAAGCTGAACCTGGAAATCAAGGGCCACCGCGTCAGCGACTTCCCCCATGCCATCTACCGGGCCGGTGACCTGGGCGCTTTCGACGGGCAGCCGGGTGCAGGCTTGTGGATCCTGGAAATCCAGATCGCCCACCCCGAGCTGCCCTACGGCGCGTTTCACGAGGACTTGCTGGCCTGACCTGCCTTGATCGAAGCCGGGATGAGCAAAGGGACTATCTCAGGCATCACCCCATCCGCACCGACCTCGATCAGCGCGAGGGTCACCGGCAGGCTGAACCGCCGCGGCCCGGCGCTGCCCGGGTTGAGATACAGACAGCCGTCCCGCTGTTCGATCAGCGGTTTGTGCGAATGCCCGGTGATCACCCACTGCACGCCCTCGTCCAGGTGCGCCGGCACATCGGCCAGATCGTGTACCAGCAGTACCTGCCAGCCTTGCACCTCGAACCTGTCCACGTCCGGCAAACCCTGGGCCCAGGGCAACGCCACGTCATTGTTGCCACGCACCACGCGTAGCGGTGCCAGCGCCGCAAGCGCCTCAAGCACCTGTGGCTTGCCGATGTCACCGGCGTGCACGATCAGCGCGCAGCCCTCGAGCGCCGCCAGCGCTTCGGGGCGCAGCAAACCATGGGTATCGGAAATAACGCCAACTTTCATTGCCCGCGCCTCGCTACCGGCCTTTGATCAGGATGGTCATATTCGTCTGTTTCAATAGGGCCGTTGCACCCCAAGCGCTCCCTAGCAGCGGGCCCCGGGCCACCGCATGATGGCGCTTTGTATATGCAATGAGCGGCGACTCGGACGAAAAGCACCTTGCGCCCTTTCGAACTGTGGCAAGTGAAGGCACAATGCGTGTCCTTTTTTTGGCCGGCCTGGCCGGGGGCCTTTAAATGATCAAGACGCCGTACTACCTCATCGATAAAACCAAGCTGCTGAGCAACATGGAGAAGATCGCCTACGTGCGCGAACACTCCGGTGCCAAGGCCCTGCTTGCCCTCAAGTGCTTCGCCACCTGGTCGGTGTTCGACCTGATGCAGCAGTACATGGACGGTACCACTTCGTCCTCGCTGTTCGAGCTCAAGCTCGGCCGCCAGAAGTTCGCCGGCGAAACCCACGCCTACAGCGTGGCCTGGGCCGACGATGAAGTCGAAGAGATGCTCGAAAACTGCGACAAGATCATCTTCAACTCCATCGGCCAGCTCGAGCGCTTCGCCGAGCAGTCCGAAGGCAAGGTGCGCGGCCTGCGCGTCAACCCGCAGGTGAGCAGTTCCGACTACCTGCTGGCCGACCCGGCGCGCCCGTTCAGCCGCCTGGGCGAGTGGGACCCTGAGAAGATCGAGAAGGTGATCGAGAAGATCTCCGGCTTCATGTTCCACAACAACTGCGAGAACGGCGACTTCGGCCTGTTCGACAAGATGCTCAGCCACATCGAGGAGCGCTTCGGCCACCTGTTGCACAAGGTCGAATGGGTCAGCCTCGGTGGCGGCATCCACTTCACCGGCGAAGATTACGCGGTGGACGCCTTCTGCGCGCGCCTGAAGCAGTTCTCGCAAACCTACGGCGTGCAGGTGTACCTGGAGCCAGGCGAAGCGGCCATCACCAACAGCGCCTCGCTGGAAGTGACCGTGCTCGACACCCTGTACAACGGCAAGCACCTGGCCGTGGTCGATAGCTCGATCGAAGCGCACCTGCTCGACCTGCTGATCTACCGCCTCAACGCCAAGATGGCCCCCAACGATGGCGCGCACACCTACATGGTCTGCGGCAAGTCGTGCCTGGCCGGCGACATCTTCGGCGAGTACCAATTCGACAAGCCACTGGCCATTGGCGATCGCCTGTCGTTCGTCGACACGGCGGGCTACACCATGGTCAAGAAAAACTGGTTCAACGGTTTGAAGATGCCGTCCATCGCGGTCAAGCAACTCGACGGCAGCGTCGAGGTAGTGCGCGAGTTCGGTTTCGAAGACTACGTTTCGAGCCTGTCGTAAGACGGGCTTTCATGAAGGAGAGCAGCTGAATTGAAGAAGAACGTTCTTATCATTGGTGCAGGAGGTGTCGCCAAGGTGGTGGCCCACAAGTGCGCACAGCATAACGACGAACTGGGTCGTATTGCGATTGCGTCACGGAACATCTCCAAATGCCAGGCCATCATCGACAGCGTCAAGGCCAAGGGTAGCCTCAAGGTACCCGCCGACATCCAGGCCTTCTCGCTCAACGCCCTCGATGTCGAGGCGACCAAGGCACTGATCCGCGAGACCGAATCGCAGATCGTGATCAACGTCGGTTCCGCCTTCCTCAACATGTCGGTGCTGCGTGCCTGCATCGATACCGGTGTCGCCTACCTGGACACCGCGATTCACGAAGAACCGGGCAAAATCTGCGAAACCCCGCCCTGGTATGGCAACTACGAGTGGAAACACCTCGAGGAATGCCAGCAGAAGAACATTACCGCCATTCTTGGTGTCGGCTTCGACCCGGGTGTGGTGAACAGCTACGCAAAACTTGCGCAGCAACAGTATTTCGACCGCATTGATTCGATCGACATCCTCGACGTCAATGCCGGTTCCCACGGCAAGTACTTCGCCACCAACTTCGACCCGGAAATCAACTTCCGCGAGTTCACCGGGCAAGTATGGAGCTGGCAGAACAGCCAGTGGACCAGCAACACCATGTTCGAGGTCAAGCGCACCGACGACTTGCCGGTAGTGGGTTCGCAGAACCTGTACCTCACCGGCCACGACGAAGTGCACTCGATCTCGAAGAACCTGAACGTGCCGAACGTGCGCTTCTGGATGAGCTTCGGCGAGCACTACATCAATGTGTTCACCGTGCTGAAGAACCTGGGCCTGCTCAGCGAGCAACCGGTGAAAACCGCCGAAGGCCTGGAAGTGGTGCCGCTCAAAGTGGTCAAGGCCGTGCTGCCCGACCCGGCCTCGCTGGCCCCGGGCTACACCGGCAAGACCTGCATCGGTGACCTGGTCAAGGGCACCAAGGACGGCCAGCCGCGCGAAGTGTTCATCTACAACGTGGCTGACCACGAAGAAGCCTACGCCGAGACCGACAGCCAGGGCATCTCGTACACCGCCGGCGTGCCGCCAGTGGCTGCTGCCCTGCTGGTCGCCCGCGGTGAGTGGGACGCCGGCCGCATGGTCAACGTCGAGGAACTGCCGGCCGAGCCGTTCCTCAAGGCGCTGGACGTGATGGGCCTGCCGACCCGCGTCAAGGATGAAAAAGGCGACCGTCCCTGGGACGCGCAAGCCTAAGCAGCAACAAGAAGGGGCGCCATCTGGCGCCCCTTCTCTTTCAGAACAATCGCGGGGCAAGCCCGCTCCCACGCTACTGTCTTGCGTGGGAGCGTGCTT